>JAAAPH010000491.1 GCA_009908415.1 Bacteroidota bacterium | reverse complement strand
ACTTGCTTCCGTGTCTGTGAGAAGATGCTCCGGCCAGAGTACACCTTTTGCCAGGCCGTCCGCGCCCGGATTTTCGTACCAGTGCACCTCCGTCGGAAGAAACGAGCCGGCGACCACGTCCGCCCATCCGTCGCCGTTCACGTCGTAGACGTGATCCCCATTGCTCTGCACGTACCCGTTCCAATCGTCGATCAGACGGAGCGGCCGCGCCAAAAAGTCGGGCCCGGCGTACCAGTTCCGGCCGGCAATGATATCGAGGGTCCCATCGTTGTTCACATCCGCAATGGCAGTTCCCTCGTTGGCGTCCTGGTAAAGCAGCGTTTTTGTGAACGCGACGGTCTCGGAGCGCACGTCTTCCATTTCCCGGCTCTCGGCCGGAACCCGCTCGCTCATCCCCATCGCGGTTGCGAGCGACAGGACCATGCCCACCGCCAGGGTGCCCAAGACAATTCCTCCACGCTTCTGCATGACGCGCCTCCCTCTCCGTTTGAATGAGGTCCTTACCGGCGGATTGCCACTCAGTTTTCTTCGATTTCGACGACCGCATCGATCTCTACGGCGATATTGCTGGGGAGCGACCCCATGCCGACAGCGGCACGCGCATGTTTTCCTCGGTCCCCAAACACCTCAACCATTAGATCCGAGAAGCCGTTGATGACTTGCGGCTGGTCCGTAAAGTCTGGCCCGGCATTTACCATGCCTGTCACCTTGACCACCCGCCGCACGCGGTTCAAATCGCCAATCTCCGCTTTCAGCGAGGACAGGAGCGAGATGGCGGTCAGCCGAGCGGCTTCCTGGCCCTCCTCCAGGGTCAGGTCGCTGCCCACCTTCCCCGTCACCAGCCCGCCATCGGGCCGATCTGGGCCGTGCCCCGAAAGGAAGACGAGATTGCCCGTACGGACGGCTTTCACGTAGTTCGCTACGGGGGGCGTGGGCTCTCCGAGCTCGATGTTCAGCTCCGCCAGCCGTTCTTCCACGTCGTAATCATAACTGACGGCTTGCGCCTCGTCCTCGCTCGGCTGGCTCTGTGTGCAGGCGAAGGAAAACAAAAGCAGGGGAAGTACAAATGCGAACTTGTTCATGTAGGGGTTCGATGATTGCGTCATGGAATATTTCGATGCGTTGCGGAGCTCGCAGTCGCCTTTCTGCCCGGAAAGTTAGTTTGAAGCCGGACGACTTGCAATTCGCGATGTCGAGCAGTGGCCTGGCGTTGCGGCCCGATGGCGCACTTGGGTGGTCCGCATCCTCGAAAGCCGGTGCCGGGCCGTCCGTCATCGCTTCGGGGGCCGTGCGTCCGAACGGTCAGTCTTCTGCCGGCGACGCGCGGCGGACGGCGTGCACCTCCTCAGCGGTTACTGCGCTGGCGTCGTTGCCAAGGTTCTGCCGGATGTAGGTGGCCACCTCGGCCACCTCCTGGTCGCTCAAGAAGCTGTGCTGAGGCATCGCATTGTTGTAGGGCTCTCCGTTGACCTCGATGGGGCCTTCCAGACCGTTGATGATCACGGAAATGAGCCGCTGCTTGTCCCCCGTCACCCATTCGGTGCCGACCAGCGGCGGATAGCGCGGCGGCGCGCCCTGACCGTCCTGCTGATGGCACGCGGCGCAGTAGGTGTTGTAGAGCTTTCCACCGGCCAGCAGCTCTTCCCGCTGCAGGTTATCCGCCTCCGGGTCCGGCGTGCGGATGTTGCTGGCCGTGCGTTTCTCTTGCTCCATCCGGGCAAGCTGCGCGGCGCCAAAGGCGTCTTTGTCCCCCGTGAAGGTCACCCGCCAGATCGTCCCCTGGTTATCCTCGGTGATGTAGAGCGCCCCTTCTGGTCCCATTGCGAGACCGCCGGGACGGTGCTCGGCATCGCTCGTATTGACGATGGGATCAACGCCGGCAAACCCGTTGGCGAACACTTCCCACGCCCCGGCCGGGGCGCCGTCCTCGAACGGAACGAAGGCGACGAAATAGCCGGCCTGCGGATAGGGGTTCCGGATGGTCGAGCCGTGTAAGGCGATGAAGGCCCCGTTCGCGTAGCGCTCCGGAAAGTGATCCCCTCGGTAGAACAGCAGGTCGTTCGGGGCGAAATGGCCCGGAAAGCCGATGAGGGGATCATCGAACTGGCTGCATCGGCCAACGGTGTCACCATCCCCACCGTACTCGGGGGCGAGCACTTTTTGGCCCTGCAGCTGGTCGTAATAGCAGTACGGCCAGCCGAAGTGGGTCCCCTCGGTGACCCGTATGAACTCCTCGGCGGGTAGCATAGCGTTCTCCCATCGGGAAAATGTGTTGGGCCAGAGCCGGTGCAGGTTATCGCGGCCATGAACCACGACGTACAGATTGTCATCCACCGGATTCCAGTCGATGGCGACGGCGCTCCGGATGCCGCTCGCAAATTTATCCCCGTCGGCCTGCGTCTGGTTGATGGCCCCGGCCTCAAAGCGCCAGATCCCGCCGTGGGCGTCGAGGTCGGGGCAGGGGTCCTGGCCCGCGACGCCCGGTGTGCGCTTGGGGTCCTGACACGCGTTGGTCGGCGCCCCGAACGGGACATACAGGTGCCCGGCCTCGTCGAACGTCATGGGCTTGGAAATGTGTTCGTGCACGCCATGCTCGTGATCGTCGAGCAGCACCGTGTCGGGCGGCGCCTCCGGGACGAGCCGGCCGGGCGTCAGCTGGTAGCGATAGATCCGCAGGCTGGTGCTGACGTAGAGGTAGTCGCCGCGAATCTCGGCGCCCGTGTACCACCCGCCTTCGTTTTCCAGCGCGCCGAACTTGCGCACGATATCGGCTCGGCCATCCCCGGTGGTGTCGCGCAGGGCCACCACGGTGCCGTCCGCATAGGAGCGCTTCAGCATGGCGTAGATGTCCCCGTTTTCGCGCACGGCCAAGTGGCGCGCCGGGCCGATGCTGTCGACGACGACCACGGCGTCAAAGCCCTCGGGAAGCAGAAGCCCCCCATCGGCCGCCCGTCCGCTCGGCCCGTTGGCCCCCGGTGTACACTGCGTGAGGGCAAGCGCGATGAGGAGCACACAACATACCCGGATGAGGCGGGGCCTGCACATGGGATTTTCCTTCACAGTATGGTGGAATACCCGTTTCGAAGTGAACCTTTGGATCTACGGTGCGGCCACCTGGAAGGCCTGCAACCGGTCGTCATTGCGGGCCACCAGAATGAGCGGTGGGCCATTGCGGCGCAGCACCTGGATGGCCCGGATCTCGCCGGGGCTGAAGAACCCACTCGCCCGCGATGGCACCGCGCGGTAGGTGCCGGCCGAGTCGGACCGCAGCACGACCCCGTAGCTTGCGTCATACGGACCGGCCTGCGGCTGCACGGCCTCTAGATTGCCGCCTAGCAAGAGGGACGGCCTGCCGCTGCCGTCGAGATCCACGGCCGCGATGCCATACATGGGAGCAAGCTGTGCCCGAAAGGGCAGCGAATCGACCCGGAACCGTCCGGCTCCGTCGTTCCAGCCGATCACCGTGGCCAGCTGCTCCGCCTGGTAGTGCGCGGCCGCCTCCAGCTGCTCCGCACTGAACATCTCGGGCACCGTCGTCTCCGCATAGTCGGCAAACGTCGGGTAGCGCCTTCTCATGGTCGGCAGGTACTGGATGAGGTTTTGGCGCAGGGCCACCGGATAGGGCCCGCCGCCGTCGTTATACGTCGCGAGGATGTGCTCTAGGCGTCCATTCTGGCTGAAGTCGCCCGCCCACAACTGAGCGGGCCGCTCCGGGTGCGCCTCGAACCGGGAGTTGAGGCCGTGATTGCCTCCAACCCAGTCCAGCGCGCCGTCGCCGTTCAGATCGATCAGGGCCACGCTGTGCCACCACCCACGGCTCGGGCCGAGGCCCACAGCCTCCGGACTGGCCCGTTCCAGCCGTCCGCCTTGGTTGAAGAACACGGTCGGCCGCATCCACTCGCCCACCACCATCAGATCGGGAACGCCGTCGCCGTCCAGGTCGCCCCAAGCCGCATCGGTGATACCCGCGGCCTGCAGCGCCGACGCCCGGAGCTGCGGGGCGACCTGAGCCGTCGCATCCGCGAACAGTCCCGCGCCGTCATTCTCCAGGATGCGCCCTCCCACCGGAATGCCGTACCCCTGCGCGGCGCCGTCCGCCGGCGCCGTCATGCGATCTCCGACGAACAGGTCCAGATCCCCGTCGCCATCCACGTCGGCGGCACGGACGGTGCCTGTCGGTGCCGCCCCCCCCTCTCGTGGGGGCAGGGCGCCGTCGATGCGAGTCAGGGTGCCCCCTTCTCGCACCCGGTACAGCCGATCAGCCAACCGCTGGCTGCCGGCGGCAAACTCACTGCTTCCACTCGCCACATACAACTCGGGCCGCGCATCGCCGTCTGCGTCGACGAAGGCGCAGGCGGTGTCTTCGCGTTCCCGATCTGCATCGAGCGCCGGTTGGGGGCGCTGCCCAAACCGGCCGCTCGGACGCTGCACGAACAGCGCCCCGGCTTGCCCGCGCGCGCCGCCCACGAACACATCGGCGCGGCCATCGCCGTTGACGTCCCCCGTGCAGAGGGGCGGGCCCTCGGTCGAGCGCATGTGGTACAGCAGCGGCGACCGTTCAAAATCGTTATGCGGCGATTCCTGGTGGCGCCAGTCGAG
>JAAAPH010000543.1 GCA_009908415.1 Bacteroidota bacterium | reverse complement strand
CGTGATGCCGCCGCTCTCGGAGTATCGCGGGGTGGTAATGCCCAGCCCCGCAAAGACCGGCGCATGAGTGTTCAGCTCGAAGAAGGTGCGAAGGCCACCGGTGTGGTCGGCATGCGCGTGGGAAAGAACGAGGGCATCGGCATCTTCGATGCGAATACCAAGCCGCCCGGCATTCTCGGCAAACGCCGAGCTCGCGCCGGTGTCAAACAGAATCCTCGCCTCCGCTGTCTGGATCCAGATCGAGATCCCGTGCTCGGCCCGCAGGTCACCGTTGTTCCGTTCGTTTTCGACGAGTACCGTGAAGTCCATGCCTCATTGTAACATGCCGGTGGACGGGGCGCGCGCCGCCGACGTACTTTGAGCGGCGAGGAGCGTACAGATATGCAGGGGGAAACCGCCGCGTGGCGGTCGTGGGCGCGGGGATCAGCGGGCTCGCTGCGGCGGGCTCGCTGGTCGCCGCAGGGCTCGAGGTAACCGTGTTCGAGCGCGGACGAGGCCCCGGCGGCAGGGCCGGACGGCGACGGGTGCCCGGATTCGAGTTCGACCACGGCGCCCAGTACTTCACCGCACGCTCCCGGGCCTTCGCCGATCAGACCGCCGCCTGGGTCGAGGCGGGAGTCGCTGCGGTGTGGTCGCCGCGCATGGCAACCGCAGGCGAGGGGGCGCTGCGCCCCAAGGACTCACGCACTACGCGCTACGTCGGCGTGCCAGGGATGAGCGCCCTCAGCCGAAACCTTGCCCAAGGTCTCGAACTGCAGACGCAGACCCGGGTTCTCTCGGCGAGCCTGCGACGTGGCGCCGGAGGAGCACCGCAGTGGATGCTGGACGTCTCAGGCGGAGGCGATGATGCCGGTCCCGCCCGCGGTACGCGTCCCTTCGACGCTCTCCTTCTCGCGTGCACGCCGCAGCAGGCCCTTCCGCTCCTCGACACTGCACCGGAGTTCGCCGCACGAGCCAGGGAGGTTACGTTCGATCCCGTCTGGGCGGTGCTCCTCGGGTTTGATCACACGCCGGAGCTTGCCGCCGACGCCGTCTTCATCGAACACCCGGCGCTGAGCTGGGCGGCTCGCAACGACACCAAGCCGGGGCGCTCGGGAGGCCCCGCCTGGGTGCTGCATGCCACCGGATCATGGTCCCGCGGCCGGGAAGATGAGGCACCCGAATCCGTTGTCGCCGGGCTTCTGCCCGCGTTCGAGGCAGCCGTCGGTCGGCCTTTGCCGGAGCCTGTCTACGCCGCCGCGCACCGCTGGCGCTACGCCCGGCCCCGCACGGCCCTGGCGGAGAACGCGCTCTGGGATACCGAATTGAACGTGGGAATGTGCGGTGACTGGTGCTCCGGCGCGCGTATCGAGGGAGCCTTCGACAGCGGACTCGCGGCGGCTCGACAGGTACTGGACCCCGGGGTCGGGCTTCAGTAGCTTATCGGCATGCTCAACTGGATCGACTCACTGTCATATGGAATGCTCGTACCGATCGCCCTGCTTCTCGGCCTGGCTCCGTTTCAACCGCAGCCGCATCTGTTCGAGAAGATCGGTATGCTCGCCCAGGGAACTCTCTCCCGACCGATCGATATCTTCGACCTCCTGCTGCACGCCACGCCGATAGTGATTCTCCTAGTGAAGGTCGTGCGCGACCTCATCGCCGGGAGTGCCGCCGGCTGAGGCCGCTTCGACGGGTACCGGCTCCGCCCGACTCCAGGAGTCCGGGCGCTGCCGCGTGGTAAAGATGCGTCGCCCTTCGAAAACATCGGCATCGACGAAGAATGCGCGAAGCGACCCCGGCAGCTCGGCGCTCAGAGCGTCGGAGATGGAAACCGCGCCCGGCTCCGTGGCGGCCTTCTCGAGGTGGGCGGCAAAGTTGATGGTCTCGGATATGATGCGCCCGGTATCGTTCATGTAGCGCACCGGTCCCCGATCCATGCCGATTCGTACGGAGATCGGCGCGGCGATAGGTTTCTCGGGTCTGGCGTTGAATATGGGCAGCGTCGCCTGAACTTCGAGTGCGCACTGCACGGCACGCACCGCGTCGTTCTTCATGGAGAAGGCCATCACACCTCCGTCCCCCGCCCAGGACCATATGCGCCCGTCGTAGTGCGCCAGACGATCTCTCAGAAAGGCCCAGAACTGATAGTAGACCCGCTCCATTGTCCGCTGACCGGCACCACGAACCAGGGACGAGCTCCCGACGATGTCCACGCTCGCAACGGTCACCTCATACTCACGACCTTCGCGAAGAGCACCCCAGTTCGACAACTCCTGCAGGTCGCGGGAGCTCTCGCGGAGTTTCCGCCGGTCGAAATCGTAGACATAGCCGGCCCGCGCGAGGTTCGACAGAAAAATCTCCAGCTCCTTCACCGCAACACGACGCCCCATCAGCGAAGAGCCGTCGGACTCGATGAGCAGTTGCACGAGATCGGAGACCTTCTTTTTCTCCTCACACGCCTCCACGAGCGTCTGAGCCGCGTCACGGACCGGTACGGTGATGTGATTGTGGCGGTTGGTCAGGCTGTGCAGATCGAACTTTCGAAGAACGAGCGCTCCGAGCTCGGAGATCTCGTCGCTATTGAAGCTGCTCGAGAGCAGCTCTATCAGCCCCGCGCGAAGACTCGCGTCGAGCATATCAAGTACCTCCAATGAGATGTAAAGACCTGTGCGCTTTTTTGGTTAATTTGGACTTTTATTATGCAGCGATCGGGGAATCGACGCAAGGGGTATCGCGCTACCGTCGAGGTAACCGCTTCGAGCCAACACTTTCCTCCTGCCCTGCCCCGGTGTATGATGGGCCCACTGTGAAACGCGGCAGAACCGACGGTTTTCACGCCGAGATCGTTCGTACGAACTTTCTTCGGGCACGCCTGTACTCACTGGTCCTCTTCGGCGTCCATGTGGCTCTCATCGCCATCGATGTGTTCCGACTCCTCGACGGCACCATCGCCGTGCACCGCGGCTACCGATTGCTGTTCTACGCGCATCTTTCGCTTGCGGCGGTGCTGGCCGCGTTCGCCGTCTTCGCATACACCCGCACGATCGACGAGGAGAAAGGCCCGGCCCCCGTGCATGACCTGGCGTGGCGGCTGCTGGTAGTGCTGGTGCTTCTCCTCTCCGCCGCGGTGACCGTCGCAGATCAGTTCATACACGGGCAGATAACGGTCTACGTCATCGGAGCGCTGGGGATCTCGGTGGGTGTGTATCTGCCGCCGCGTTTTGCCGTGGTGCTCTACGTCGGAGTCCACGCGCTGTTTCTCGCCGCGCTCAGCGCCGTTCAGACTGACCCGGACAGCTTCATCGCACAGATCATCAACGGAACCCTCGTGGTCGCGCTCGCGCTGGTGATCTCGCGGATGCTCTTTCTGCAGTTTCGCCGCAACCACGAACACGTGCAGGTTATCGAGAAGCAGCGGGCGACCCTTGCACGTCTCGCCCGGGAGGACAGTCTCACCAGATTGCCGAATCGCCGATCGGTCCTCGAGCGCGTGGACGAAGAGTTTGAGCGCAGTCGCCGTTACGGGTCGGTGTTCTCGGTCGCAATAGCCGATCTTGATCACTTCAAGCGGGTAAACGACACATTCACCCACGCAGTCGGTGACGAGGTACTGAAGAAAGTGGCACGCATCTTCCGTTCGACTCTTCGCACGCCCGATCTGGTCGCCCGCTACGGCGGAGAGGAGTTCCTCTTCGTTTTCCCCGAGAGCACCCTCGAAGATGCCCGCCGGGCGTGCGACAAAATCAGAGAGGCAGTCGCGGCCTTTTCCTGGGACGAGCAACAGCCGGGGCTTCACGTTACGACAAGCCTCGGTGTCGCCTCGAGCGGCGAGGCGGAGTCAGCAACAGCCGTTATCGCGGCGGCCGACAGACGGCTCTACGAGGCGAAGCGGGCGGGGCGCAACTGCGTGCGCTCAAGCGCTGTCATGTGAGTTTGCGCTACTACGGTGCGCGACGAACTCGTTCGCAACGAGGAACAGAACCGCGTTGACGAACAGCGCCGGGCCGATGATCTCGAGGCCGAAAACTTCCACGAGCAATCCCACGAGCCCCACAAGCGACACCGCTCCGATATTGGATGAGGCGATCTGCAGCCCCACCATGTGATCCGAACGTGCGGTACCGACGCGCCGTGGTGTCTCGCCGATGAGCAACGGAAACATCGGCGCCAGGCAGAAGCCGAGGACACCCAGTCCCACCGCACCAAGAACGGGCGGATGCCCGACCCACAGCAACGTCACGCCGAGGATGGCAAGCACGGAGGTCGCGCGAAGCAGAGTCTCCGCAGGGATCCGCTCGGCGATCCAGCCGAATGCGACCCGTCCCACCGTCAGAGAGCCCCAGTATACGGAGATCCAGGGTCCCGCCCGGCCCGCATCAACGTCGCGGCCGACCGTGAAGAGCGTGTAGGACCACTGCCCCGCCACGACCTCCAGCCCCGTGTACAGGAAGAAGACGACCAGGGAGCCGAGGAGCACACTCCAGGCGCCGCCTGAGGCAGCGGCGGGGGTGGTGGCGGTCTCCGGGGCGGCAGTCTCCGGGGCGGCGGAGCCCGGGGCGGCGTGAGCGCCGGTCGCCCCGGCGTCGGCCGCCGTCTCGTTCGCGGCCTCGCCGCGCGGC
>JAAAPH010000387.1 GCA_009908415.1 Bacteroidota bacterium | reverse complement strand
GACCGACTTCCTCTGGCGCACCGCGCTCGGCCTGCGCATCAACGCGCAGGGCGCGGCGAAGGTGATCCACAGTGAGGACCGGATCAAGATCGACGGCGACGCCCTCGCCGAGCGCGACGGTTACTACGACGTGCGCATCACGGGCGAGTTGTGGGAGACGCACTTCTTTGACCACGTGTCGCTCATGGCCGTCGATCATCCGGCGGATACCGAGATCTTTGTCGACGAGCGGTTCGTCGTGCCGCCCTCTGTGCCGCCCATCCGCACGACGAGCGCCCTGCAACCGATCGCGAGCGCCCACGACCATGAGGGGCGCGACGTGACGGAACAGGTGCGTGCCCGCGATGGGAAGCACCTCGACACGTTCGCGCTCGGCACGCACCAGGGCCTCGCCGAGGAGCACTTCGTGGAAGTCGACCTGGGCGCATCCGTGCCGACCGATGGCCCGCTCTGGCTCGTGGCCTCCGGCTGGGTGTACCCCACGGACAGCTCCATCAACCTGGCCATCGCGCAGGGCAACCATCCCCGACCGCAGAGCCTCCAACTCGAAGTGCCCGACGGCCAGGGCGGCTGGACCGTGGTGAAGGACGACCTGGGCTTTCCCGCCGGCAAGACGAAGACCATGCTGATCGACCTCTCGGACGTCTTCGAGCCGGGAATGCCCCACCGCGTCCGCCTGCGCACCAATATGGAAATCTACTGGGATCGGCTGGCGTGGGCTACGGGCCGCTCCGACACGGAAACGCAGACGCACCGCATCGACGCGGAAACGGCCGACCTCCGGTACCGCGGCTTTTCGGCCGTCCGGCAGGACAGCCGCCGCGACCCCGAAATCCCGGTGTACGACAGCCTGGCCGCCACGACGCAAATCTGGCGCGACCTCGTGGGCTACTACACGCGCTTCGGCGACGTGCGCGAGCTCACGCAGCAGACCGATGATCGCTACGTAATCATGAATGCGGGCGACGAGCTGCGCTTCCGCTTCCCGGCCCCGCCGCCCCCCCCGGACGGCTGGACGCGCGACTTCGTGCTCGTCGGTGACGGCTGGGTGAAGGACGGCGACTACAATACGGGCTACTCGACGACCGTTCGTCCGCTCCCCTACCACGGCCAAACCGACTACGACCAGCCCCCGGGGCGGCTCGAAGACGACCCCGTTTATCAACGGCACAAAGAGGACTGGAAGACATACCATACCCGGTACGTCACCCCTCGCGATTTTCAGCACGCCCTGGCTCCCATCAATAGGCAGCAGTGAATCATGCAGCGGTCTGTCATCCAAATCATCTCGACCGTGATTTTCGTGGGGCTGCTCGCTACGCCCCTCGTCATCAAGCACTGGTCAACCGCCGACGCGGAGGCCTCGGGCTCGCTGTCCGAAGAGGCGGCCTTGGAGCGCTACGGCTTCACCTTTCAGGAGGTAAGTCAAGCGGCCGGCATCGACTTCACCCACCGGCCGCCGCAGCTCGATGCAAAGCTCGACCACATCATGCCCGAGATAGCGTCTACGGGCGCCGCCGTGTCGGTCGTCGACTACAACAACGACGGGTACCAAGACCTGTACGTGACCAGCAGCGCCTACGGCACCCAGAACGCGCTGTACGAGAACCAGGGCGACGGCACGTTCGAGGACGTCGGGCCGGCGCTGGGCGTGGCAGCCATCAACCAGCGCGGCACGGGCACCTCGATGGGCGCCGTGTGGGGCGATTACGACAACGACGGCTACGAGGACCTCTTCGTTTACAAATGGGGCCGGCCCGAGCTGTACCACAACGACCAGGGCGAAGGCTTTACGCGCGTGACCGACCAGGCCGGCTTCCCCGACTGGCTCAATGCAAACACGGCCGTCTGGTTTGATTACGACCGCGACGGGCTCCTCGACCTCTTCGTCGGCGGCTTCTACCGGGCCGACCTCGACTTATGGGAGCTGGAGTCCACGCGCATCATGCGCGATAGCTACGAGTACGCCTCGAACGGCGGGCGCAACCTCCTCTTCCACAACCGGGGCGATGGCCGCTTCGAGGAAGTCGGTGAGCAGATGGGCCTGGCCAGCACGCGCTGGTCGCTCGCCGCAACCGCTGCCGACCTCAACGGCGACCGCTACCCCGACCTCTTCATAGCCAACGACTTTGGCGTCGACGAGCTGTACCTGAACGACGGCGGGGAGCGCTTCCGCGACATCAGCCGCGCCTCCAACATCAGCCGCACCCCGAAGAGCGGGATGAATGCCACGATGGCCGACGTGCTCAACCGCGGGCAGTGGTCGATCTACGTAAGCAACATCTCGGAAAGCGGCTTGCTGCTGCAAGGCAATAACCTTTGGGTCCCGACCTCCTCATCGGGCGAGAGTCCTGATTTCCAGAACCTGGCCGATGCACTCGGCGTGGAGCTTGCCGGTTGGAGCTACGGCGCGCAGTTCGGCGATCTGAACAACGACGGCTGGCTCGACCTCTTCGTCACCAACGGCCACTTCTCCGGCGAGAAGCGGGAAAGCTATTGGTACGACTTCTCGAAGGTTGCCGGCGGCCACGAAGGCATCATCGCAGACGCGTCCAACTGGCCGGCCATGGACGGCCGCAGCCTCTCCGGCTACCAGCGCAATCGCGTTTGGCTGAACGACGGGGCCGGGCGCTTCCAGGATGTGGGCACAGCCGTGGGCGGCACCACCACGCTCGACGGCCGCGCCGTGGCCCTGGCGGACCTCTGGAATCGGGGCACGCTGGACGTCGTCGTGGCCCACCAGCGCGGTCCGCTCAAGGTCTATCGCAACACCGTCAGGCCGTCGCACCACTGGATTGCCTTCAAGCTCGACGGCACGCGCAGCAACCGCAGCGCCATCGGCGCCGAGGTGGAGCTGTTCTGGGCCGACCAGCAGC
The DNA here is from genome assembly GCA_009908415.1 of Bacteroidota bacterium. Lineage (GTDB taxonomy): Bacteria > Bacteroidota > Rhodothermia > Rhodothermales > Salinibacteraceae > JAAAPH01. The sequence continues at coordinate 1,733 of JAAAPH010000387.1, read as the reverse complement.
AAGTCCAACGCGTGGCCGGCGGCAGCGGATTTGGCGCGCAAAACCAGCGCCCGCTCCACTTTGGGCTCGGAGACCACGACCGCATCGAGAAGGCCGTCATCCGCTGGCCCTCCGGCACCGAACAAACCCTCACTGACCTGGCCACCAATACCCTGCACACGATCCAAGAGCCGCGATGAAGATGAATTTACGCTACGTACCGCCGATCCTGATCTCGCTGATCTTGATCGCGGCGCACGTCTCGTTTGGGATCCTCAAGAGCTACGAAGCGATCGCGCTCGCCATCGGTGCCAGTGTGGCAACCGAACTTGTGATGGGTCGCCTCTACTGGGGCCAATGGCCCAACATCGCAAGTGGCTACACCTCGGGCATCAGCGTGGCGATCCTCGTCCGCTCGCCCATGCTCTGGCCGTTTGCACTGTGCAGTGTGATGTCGATCATGTCGAAGTACGTGCTCCGGGTGAAGGGCCGTCACATCTGGAACCCCTCGAACTTCGGGCTCTGCGCGCTCTTCTTTTTGGCTCCGTTTGCCGTGGCCCCGCTCAATACGCAGTGGGGCAATAACCTCTGGCCCATGCTTATCATTTGGGGGATCGGACTCATCACCATCTGGCGCGTTAAGCGGGCCCACATCACGCTCACCTACATCGCGGCTTTCCTGGTGCTGGCCTTCGTGCGCAGCTACTTCACCGGCGACTCGTTTCTTGCCGAGGCGGCTCCCATCACCGGCCCGATGTATCAGCTCTTCGCCCTCTTCATGATCACCGATCCGAAGACGACGGTGTCGTCCAAGACGGGAGAGATCGTGGTCACGGTGATCATCGCCATCGTGGAGCTATTCCTGCGGCTCGGCGAAGTGGTGTACGCTCCGTTCTACGCGCTCTTCATCGTGGGCCCCATTGCGATGCTCATCGATATCTACTGGACGGATCGCGACACGGCCCCCGCTGAAGATACCCAGGAAACCGCGCCGTCCGACGCCGCCCCAGAAGCCGCTCCGGTAGCGGGCGCTGCCGCCTAACTCGTCGGCCGTGCGGAGGCGGTGGCAACCGGGCGCGAGGTCGGTCGAGAAGGCCCCATGCAGCGGTTTGAGGCAGGATCGGAGTGTGGGCGCCGCCATCGCGCGTCGCGATAGGCCCGGCCGTCGCCACCGTGCCACCCGAAGGCACGGTGCGTTAGATGCACCTGCGTCCCCTCCTCGGCGGCAACAAACCGGACCTCCACCAGGCTGGCGCGCTCGGGGTCCGGTACGGGCTGGCGGTTCATGCTGATCTGCCACGTGAAGGCGAGGCGTGCCGGCGGGATCCACTCCGGCCCCCGTGGACGATGAACCGGGGCGGGCCGACCTCGACACAGCGCCCGCTGACAAACGGCTCGATGGCGATGTGTTGTAACGCCTCGCCGCCCCATGGATACGCGGTCGGCCACCATCGATCCAACTCGCGAGCGAATGCATGAAACGCCCGCTCTTGCGCAACGGGAACGCGTACAGGCTGCCCGACGGCCGGAATGCTATTCGTGTCCGCTTTCAGCCTTATTTTACGTGTATGTATAGTGGAACCATCGATCACGCCCACAATGGGCCGTTCTGCCTGCTCGACAGCGCAGACTGCTCAACAACCCAGAGCCTTATGACCAAGCAACGTCCTGTCCTTCTCCTCCTCACTTTCGGAATCATGCTGGCCGGATGCACAAGCGTCGTCAACACGGCCGTGGACAGCACCGTCAACCGC
>JAAAPH010000306.1 GCA_009908415.1 Bacteroidota bacterium | reverse complement strand
ACCCGTCATCCGCGGCACGCGACTGACCGTACAGCACATCCTCAATCAACTGGCGCACGGCGCGACGGTCGACGACCTCCTCGACGAGTACGACGGCCTCACGCGCGACGACATCCGCGCCTGCCTCCTGTTTGCCGCCGAGGCGATGGACGACACCTCGTTCATGCCCCTCGCTCGCCCCGACGCCTAGATGCGCTTCCTCGTCGACGAATGTGCCGGACCGGGTGTGGCCTCGTGGCTCACCGATCAGGGCCACGACGTCTTCTCGGTCTTCGACGCGGCCCGTGGCATCCGTGACACGGAGGTCTTACATCGCGCCGTTAGCGAAAAACGCATCCTGGTGACGACGGACAAGGACTTTGGCGAGATGATCTTCCGCCAGGGTCGCATGCACACGGGCGTCATCCTGCTCCGCCTTGACGACGAGCGCACGCCCAATAAGATCGACGTACTGAGTCGTCTTCTCGATCAGCACGCCGATGCCGTCGCCGGCGCCTACGTGGTCGCTACCGAAGAGACGATCCGCATCCGTTCTGGCTGAGGACTTCCTGTTCACGGGTTCGTGCCGCAACCGATCAAACGCGTGAGGCCGCCGTCAGAAGACGGTACGCTAACCGTGAGTCACCGTCCGTTGCACAGCAGGCCGTGAGTCACCGTCCGTTGCACAGCAGGCCGCAGCGCTTATGACTGCCACCGAAACGGCCACGCGCCGGCGCTTCACGGTCGACGAGTATCACCGCATGGCCGACGCGGGCATCCTCACGGACGACGATCGCGTCGAACTCATCAGTGGAACAGTCATCGCCCGGTCGCCCATCGGCCCGGCCCACATGCGCTGCGTGCTCCAGCTCGACCGCCTCTTCCACCGGCACATCGCGCAGGCCGATCTGCCCGACCTCTTCGTCAGCGTGCAGAACCCGCTACGGCTCGACGCGCACTGGGAGCCGGAGCCTGACGTGGCGCTCCTCCACGTGCCGCGCGGCATGGACACCATCCCCGGCCCCGCCGCCGCGCGCCTCGTCGTCGAAGTGGCCGACACCACGTTGGCCCACGACCGCCGGAAGGCCACGCGCTACGGCCAGGCCGGCGTGCCCGAAACGTGGATCGTCGTGCTCGAAGACGGTGCCATCGAGGTGTACCGTCAGCCAGGAGCCGATGGCTACGCCGAGCAGCAGCGCGTACCGCCCGGCGACGTGCTTTCGTGCGCAGCACTCCCCGACCTGGCCCCGTTTCCCGTCGAGGAGATATTGTGATTCTGCGACCGCCGCCTCACGGCCCCGGATGATGCCGGTCCCTATGCCACCGCGCCGGGTTCTGGCGGATGGACCGACGCACGGCGTGCCATTCGCGTTCGGTGCGGATGATGCGCTCGTAGAACCGCCCCTGCCACACCGGCGCGCCCGGCGTCTCCCGATGCCGGTTGATCCGCGTGGTCGCCGCCGATTTGAACCCGGCGATGAACGACCCCAACGACCGGGCCCGTCGCACCGGCCGTTTGCCGCCGGACCGTCGTCGTAGGGACGCACGGGGGCCGAAGGTCATGCCCCTGGTGCCGTGCGTCCCTACCCGTATGTTGTATCCGTGTGGCGTGATGGGCCGGGGCGCATCCGGCGGGGCGATGATTACGATACCGTGCACGTGGTTGGGCATGACGATAAATACGTCCATTTCGATTTCCTGGCGGATGGATGGGGATCGGCACCATTCTTCGGCCACAATCCGGCCACAGGCGTTCAGGGCCATCCGTCCGTCGCTCACCGCACCAAAGAGGCACGCGCGATTGTGCGTGCGCCCCTGCGGGCACTTCCTCGCTTCGCTCAGGGCGCAGATGGTGACAAAATAGGCGGCGGGGCAGCGGTAATCCCATCCCGGCAGGCGGATGGACCGGCGGTCGTGCTGGTCGGGATCGTAGGGCATGGGCCCGGGGCGTGCCCCTTTTGATGGATGGCGGTATGCCTCGGTGGGTGGTTTGCACACGTACTCGCCCGCCTGTAGCTATAAGTTGGGCGATGCTGCCTTACCCCCATCTCGCCGCAACCCTTTTGTTGCTCTCCCGCCTCCCATGCCGTTCCCTGTGTGGTCCCATCGCCTCTTCGCTGCGCTGGTAGCCCTCGTGCTGACCGGCAGCGCGGGGCGGCCCGCCGCGGCGCAAGCCCCCGCCGTCGATGCGATCTGGCAGCAGTACCAGCAAGGCCGGTTCGGGCAGGTGGTGGACGAGGGCACGGCCCTGCTCGACGAGCGCCCCGACGACCCCACGCTGCACCTCGTCATCGGCCGGGCGCTGGTGGACGATGGGCAGCACGCGCGGAGCGTGACGCACCTCGAACAGGCCGACGCGCTGGATGCCGATGACACGTGGATCACGGCGTGGGCGCTCAACTTCTTGGGCAAGGCGCACTTTGCGGAGGGCCAACCGGCTGCCGCCCGCACGGCGCTGCAACGCTCGGTAGACCTGCGCGCGACGCGCAACGCCACGCGGTCGTCGGCGCGGTGGCTGGAGACGTTCGGCCTCAGCCCGCGCTACGACGACTGGGCGACGGTGGAGACCGAGCACTTCGTCTTTCGCTTTGCACCCTCGCTGCAGGAGGTGGACCACGCGGCATTTGCTGAACGGCGCGATGCGGCGTTCCAGGAGATTGCGGCGTTCTTTGGGGCTACCCTCCCGCATCCGGCCCGCTTCTTCGTGTGGCGCTCGAACGAGGAGGCGCAGGCCGCCGGGCTGCCGCCGCTGGGCTTTGCGCGGCCGGCGTATCACCTCGTGCACGCCCGGGTGAACCAGACCGTCGGCCACGAGATCACGCACCTCGCTGTCTATCACGGCGCCCAGCCCGAGCAACGCACCGGTCTGATCAACGAGGGGATCGCCGTGTACTTCGACCAGAGCGGCCGCGACCGGTACGCAACGGCCCGCGCGGCACTGGAGGCCGCCGACCGCGAGACCGTCTCCATCGAAACGCTGTGGACGGATTGGTCGTCCATGCCGGCGCGCGTCTCCTACCCCGTCGCCGGCGCCTTCGTCCATCACCTGATCGAGCGCGGCGGGCCGGCCACGATCAAGCAACTCGCCCGCCACCAGACGCTCGACCGCGCACAGCAAATCTATGGCGACGACCTCGCGCGCTATATGGCTGAGGTGGAACGCCGCATCCAGCCCTGACGCGATCCGGCGAGACCGCTTCGGTTGCCCGTGACGCAGGGGATGCCTACGTTCATACCTGCATCGTTTTTCCAACGTCGACGTAGGCCGATGATGACCGGGCTTCGCTGGATGTCCTGGGCGCGCGCGCTCCCGTTCGCGAGCGCCGGCGGCGGGCTGCTCTGCGTGCTCGCCGCGTTCGTGCTGGCGGGCAACGAGCCGACGTCCACGCCCCGGCCCACCAGCGCGCCCCTCCATGCCGCGCTCGACTCAGCGTCGTACGTGGGCGACCAAGCCTGCCAGTCATGCCACGCCGATGCGGCCGCTCAGCACCGGCGCACGGGCCATGGCCGCTCCCTCTCGCGCTTCGATCCCGCTACGGCGCCCGAGCGGTTCGATGGCGAGACGGTGGTCTATAACGCGGCCTCCAACCTCTACTACGAGGCCTTCGTGCGCGACGGGCAGCTGTACCAGCGCGAGTTTCGGAAGGGACCCGACGGCGCCGTCATCCACGAGCAGACCTTCCGGGCGGACTACGTGATCGGCTCGGGCAACGCCACGCGCTCGTACCTGATGGATGTGAACGGCTACTTTACCGAGATGCCGCTCACGTGGTACACCCAGCGCGAGGTGTGGGCCATGAGCCCGGGCTACGAGGAGGCGAACGACCGCTTCAACCGGCAGATCAACGTGTCGTGCATGACGTGCCACACGGGCCGGCCCGAGCATACGCCGTTCACGCAGAACCACTACACGGACGTGCCGCTCGGCATCACGTGCGAGCGGTGCCACGGCCCGGGCGGTACGCACGTGGCCGCCCGCGCGTCCGGCGAAGCGCCCGCCGGGGAGGACGATCCGACGATTGTAAACCCGGCGGACCTGCCACGGCGGCAGCAGCTGGCCGTCTGCCAGCAGTGCCACCTGGCAGGCCTCATGGTGTTCGAGCCCGGCGAGGACCCGACGACGTTCCGGCCCGGCCAGTTCTTGCACACGAACCGTACCGTGCTCGTCCCCGATAAGCAACTCACCGATCCGGACTGGGTCGGCATCGACTCGCACCCGATCCGCCTGGCGCGCAGCGCATGCTTCAAGCAGAGCGCGATGACGTGCACGACCTGCCACGACGCCCACGTCCCCGCCGATGAGCTGACGATGGCCGACTACGACGCGTCGTGCCAGGGCTGCCACGCGAGTACGCTGACTGACGACCACGCCGCCGTGCCCGATGCGGCCACCGGCAGCTGCACGACCTGCCACATGGCGCAGGGCGGCACGAGCGACGTGCCGCACGTCACCTTCACCGACCACTGGATCCGCACGCGCCCCGGCCCGCCGCGCGACCCCAGCGCGGCCCGCCCGGGCTTCGACACGCCCGAGCCGCTCGACCTCACCGCGCTCCGCCGGCTCGACCGCCTCACCGGCGACGTGCCTGACGGCGTGGAAGCCACCATCGGCTACTTCCGTTTCTACGAGACCAAGCAC
>JAAAPH010000530.1 GCA_009908415.1 Bacteroidota bacterium | reverse complement strand
CATACATCGAGGAAGTGTAACCGCCGACGCAGATGGCGAGCACGGAGCTTGGATGCAGCGCTGCCTCGCCTTAGCCTCACGAGGCGCCGGCGCGGTCAGCCCCAATCCGATGGTGGGTGCAGTGCTCGTTGCACCGGACGGCACCGTGCTCGGCGAAGGATGGCACCAGGCCTACGGCGGCCCGCACGCGGAGGTGCACGCCCTCCACGACGCGGAGGCCCAGCACGGCCCCGAGGCGCTCCGCGACGCAACGCTCTACGTGAACCTGGAGCCGTGCAGCCACCACGGCAAGACGCCGCCCTGCACCGACCTCATCATCGAGAAGCGCATCCCGCGCGTCGTCGTCGGCATGGAAGACCCGTTCCCGGCCGTCGGCGGGCAGGGCATCGAGCGGCTGCGTACGCACGGCGTGGAGGTTGAGACGGGCGTGCGCGAAGCGGATTGCCAACGGCTGAACGAGGCGTTCGTCCACCACGTGGAGACGGGGCGCCCGCTCGTCACGCTCAAGATCGCACAGACGCTCGACGGCTGCATCGCGACGCGCACGGGCGACAGCCAGTGGATCTCGGGCACGGCAGCCCGCACGCTCGTCCACCGCTGGCGCAGCGAGTTGGATGGCGTGCTCGTCGGGCGCGGTACCGCGGAGGCCGACGACCCGCGCCTCACGGTGCGCCACGTCGACGGCCGCCAGCCGGTCCGCCTCGTGCTGGACCGCACCGGTGCCCTCCCGCCCGATCGCGCCCTGTTCACCGACGCGCACGCCGACCACACCATCGCCGTCGTGGGCGAAGGGCACGGCATGCCGGAGTACGCCGACGCGCTCCGAGACGCCGGCGGGCACGTGCTCCGCATCCCCGAAACGGAGGCGGGGCACCTCAACCTGACGGCGCTGCTGACGCGCCTCGGCAAGGACGGCGGCCGCAGCGCCCCGCCGATGCAGTCACTGCTCGTGGAAGCCGGGCCGGGCCTCGCTACCGCGCTCTTCCGGCAGGATCTCGTCGATCGCTTCTTGTGCTTCGTCGCACCCAAACTCGTCGGGGACGGGATGCCGAGCCTCCGCAGCCTCGGCATCGAGCAGATGGACGACGCGCTGACGTTTGCCGAATCCACGTGGGAACCCGTCGGCGACGACCTGCTCTTCCGCGGCTACCGGCGCGCCGTTCGGAGTGTGGGTGAGTGGGGGAGTAAGTGAGTGGGTGAGCGAGCGAATGGAGGTGCCTTTCCCACCGAGTCACCAATGACCCACCTGTAGCCCTACCGCAGGCCGACCGGCCTTGAAGAACGCGGCGGCACGACCGAAGCGGAGACGGGGCGACACAAAAATCTCCGCTGTTTGAGCGCCCTGGCCGGAGGGAAGAAGTGCCCTTGGGGCGCGACTAAGCGAAGCGCAAAAGCGCGTTTCGAAGATTTTCGCCCTGTCAGAGTACAGGTAGCCGCGTTCTTCACCGCCTTGATTTTATCAGTCCCTTTCTGGATCAAACCAAAAAGGGACACCCATCCTCAGTCAATTGCACAGCCTGCTCGCAAGGAAAGGGCGCGCCTCGTCACCGCGTCTCATCGGGCGGGGCCGGCTTCTCGCCCCACGGCTGCTCGGGGAAGGCCTTCAGCACCTCGCGCGTCAGGTCCCAGCGTGGAAACCGGTGCTGGCGCGCCAGCCAGTCCAGCCCCCGACGCACGATGACGAGGTCGTGCGACGGCACCACGATGGTGTACTGCCCGCGGTGGCCGGCCGTCGAGTACGCATCGGGCGGGATGTCCGTCCGGTCGTCCGGGACGAGCCACCACTGCCCGCCGTAGAAGCCGCCGTCGCCGGCCGTCGCCGGGGCCGGCGTGCGCGAGAAGTCGATCCACTCCTCGGAGAGGAGCCGCTCGCCGTCCCACACGCCGCCGTTCAGGTAGAGCAGACCGAGGCGCGCGAGGTCGCGGGCGTTCGTGTAGACCTGGCTGCTGAACACGAAGTCGCCGAACCGGTCGACACCCGGCACCGTGTTGCGCATCCCGATCTGGTCGAAGAGCGCCCGCCGCGGGAATTCGAGGTAGGCCTGCTCGCTGCCCAGCGCCGTCTTCATGGCGCGGACGCCGAGCAGCGTGTCGTAGTTCTCGTAGTCCCAGTGCGTGCCCGGCGCGCGGACGAGCCCGCGGTTTAGCGCGCCCTGCACGGTGGACTGCCCCGCGAAGTAGCTGAGGCAGGAGCCGATGACGCTGCATCGTTCGTTATCGACCGGATAGAGCCCGCTGGCCATGTTGAGCACGTGCCGCAGCGTGATGGCCGCTCGCGGATCGTCGCCGCTGTCATTCATCGCCGGCTTCCAGTCGTCGAACGGCAGTGGCGCGTCGAGCGCCAGGTCGCCCCGGTCCACGAGCATGCCGATGAGCGTGCTCGCGATGCTCTTGGCCGTCGACCACGTGCGGGTGCGGGTGTGCATGTCGACGCCGGGCGCATAACGCTCCAACACGATGTCGCCCTCGTGCACGACGAGCAGGCTGATGGTGACCTCCGACGGATGGCCGTGCGTGGCCCGGTCGAACGCGAAGTCGGCGGCCGCCTCCAGCGCGTCCTCGTCGATGGCATCGGGCAGCGGCTGATCGCCCACCTGATCGCCATTCGGCCAGGGGATGGTGCTCGGATCCCCGGAGGGCGGCGGCAGCGTCATCTGCGGCAGGTCGTCGATATCGGCGAACGTTTGATCCGGCGCCATTACCACGCAGCCGACGCCCTCGCGGTAGGCGGCGCGCATCGTGGGCACGGGGCTGTTGCCGTTGCCACCCACCGCCACGGCGCGCCGCGTGCTGTCGATCATCACCTGATCGGGCGGGAGCGCCGGCTGCCGGTACAGCTTCAGCTCCTGCTCGTACACTTGCTCTACGGTACGATCCGACACAAAGAGGCCGTTGCACAGCATGAGCGCCTGTCGCCCGTACGTCACCATCAGCTCGTTGGGCCGGTGGTAGTTGTACGCGTCGGCGGGTTGGGCATGAAGCGGCGGCGGCACGAGCAGCAGCATCGCGGCACAGAGGCCGGCAATGAACACATGCAGAACGGGAAGGGGTCGGCGGAACGTCATAGTCTGTCGGGATCGGCGAAGAAACGGCGGGTACGCGTAATATAGCGACTGGTCGCCCCGATATCTTCTTGCGATCGGGACATCTGTCCGGCACGCAACGTATCATTCTCTTGCCGTGCGGACCAAGGCCGCCTCTTGCCGCACCGATTCGGTGCAACCCCGTGCTTCTCACCGTGAGCGATTCTCCCATGGACACGACGAAAACGCCCGATCCTGCGACGCTGCCGCTGCCGGAGAAGGAGCGCTACACGTACGCCGACTACGTGCAGCTCCCCGAAGGCGCACCCTACGAGCTCATCCATGGCGAACTGGTCATGTCTCCGTCCCCCACCCCCTTTCACCAAATCATTCAGTCCAACCTCCACTTCGCGCTCTCGCAGTTCGTGCGCAACGGCGATTATGGACGCGTACTTACCGCCCCGATGGACGTGCGCCTCTCCGAGGAGGACACCGTGCAGCCCGATCTCCTCTTCATCGCCACAGAGCGGCGCGCCCTCATCGGGGAGAAAGCGATTGAAGGCGCGCCGGATCTCATCGTGGAAATCCTCTCCCCCTCCACGGCCTACCGCGACCTGACGACGAAAAAACGCCTGTACGAACAGCACGGCGTGCGTGAGTACTGGACCGTAGACCCCGACACGCAAGCCGTGGAGGTCCACGTGAACACCGACGACGGCTTCACCCAACGGGCCCGCGTCGTCGAGTCGGGCACCGCCGCCTCGACGCTGCTCGACGGCTTCCACGTCGACCTCGCCGATCTCTTCCCGCGCGCCAACGCCTAACCCGAACCGCTCAACCTTCAACGCGCAACCCACAACACACACATGTTCACCGGTATCATTAAAGACGTCGGCCGCATCGCGCATGTCGAAGACCTCGGCGGCGGGAAGCGTTTCACCATTCAGGCCGAGATGGCGCCGCAGCTGCGCGTCGACGAAAGCGTATCGATCAACGGCGCGTGCCAGACGGTCGTCGATGTCGATGCGGACGCCCAAACGTTCGACGTCGTTTCCATCGAAGAGACGCTGCGGAAGACGACGTTCAGCGCGCTGCGCGAAGACGACCCCGTGAATCTGGAGCGCGCGATGCGGGCGGACAGCCGGCTCGACGGCCACTTCGTGCAGGGCCACGTGGATGCCACGGGCACCGTCGTCAGCGTGGAACGCGAGGACACGGACTGGCTCTACCGCATCCGCTTCGACGAGCAGTTCGCCCCGTACCTGATCCCCGTCGGCTCCATCGCCATCGACGGCATCAGCCTGACGGTGGCGCGGCTGGAGGGCAATACGCTCACCGTTGCCATCATCCCGCACACGTACGAGAACACGAACGTGCCGACGTGGACCGAGGGCGCGGCCGTCAACCTGGAGTTCGACATGATCGGCAAGTACGTCGTTCGCGCGCTGACGCAAGGCCGCGACGACGTGGACCCCACCGCGCTGGCCCGCCAGTGGCTGGAGCACGCCTCCTAGCGGCCTCGCCGCGCTCAACACCTGCTCATCCGTTCCCAACCCTGCCATGGCGCCATCGAACAACCGCCGCTACTCCGAAAAAGAGATCCAGGC
>JAAAPH010000518.1 GCA_009908415.1 Bacteroidota bacterium | reverse complement strand
CGTCCGCCACAGCTGGCCGTTGATCTGGGAGCGCATCTGCGGAGGCGCCGTCTGTGTGCCCTGCGGCGTCTTCAGCTGCATGGCCTCGCCGTCGTCCACCACCGTGAGCTCCCCCATCGGCGTGCTGAGCGCCGTGCGGAGCTGGTTCGGCAGGCGCACCACGAGCGTGCTCGTATTGCCCTGCTGCTGCGTGACGACCCGCATGTTCTCGACTTGCTCGAAGGCGTCGCCACCGAGCGCCGCGCGTGCGGCCATCGCGAGTTCGCGGCCCGCCGCCATGTCCTCAGCCGAAGCCGCCGGCGCCGCCTCACCCGGCGGGCGCTGCGGAATCGAGACGTCGATCGCGTTCACGGCGCCGTCCTTCGTAAGCGTCGACAGGTCCTGGCTAAAATCTTGCTGCCGCCCGACGACGAGAATGTGGCTTTGGTCCGGGTAGAGGTACTCCTGCGAGACGCGCAGCACATCGTCCGCCGCGACCTGCTCGACGCCATCACGCACCTGCTGCAAGAAATTTGACGGGTAGTCGTAATATGCGTAGGTCATCAGCCGGCTCAGCACCTCGCGCTTCGTGTCGTAGTTGAACACGAATGAGTTCAGGTAGCTGTCCTTGGCCAGCTGCATCTCGTCTTCGCTCGGCGGCTCCGCGCGCATCTTCTCGACCTCCCGCATCACGGCATTCGTGGCTTCCACCGTCGTGCCGCTCTTGGTGAAGACGCCGGCGAAGAAGCGGCCCGGCCGGTTGTAGCCTGCCGAGTAGTTGCCGAAGACGGAGTAGGCGAGCCCCTGGTCGCTGCGCACGTTCTGGAAGAGCCGCCCCGAGAAACCGCCGCTCAGCACCTCGTTCATCACGGTGACGGCCGGATAGTCCGGATCGTTCTGGCGCAACGCGCCGGGATGGCCCATCAGAATGGTGCTCTGCGTGACGTCGTCCTTCTGAACGAAGTTCACCGAGTAGGCCCGGTTGGTCGTCGGCTCGGGCGGCATGGGCGGCGTGAAGTCCTCCGGAGCCGTCCAATCGCCGAACTGGGCGCGCAGCTGCTCTTCCATCGCCTCGGCGTCGAAGTCGCCCCACACGCTCAGAATGACATTGTTGGGTTCGAAGTACTGGTCGTAGAAATTGACCACGTCCTCCCGTGTGATGGCATCGACCGTCCAGTACTCGGTGTGGCGCGCATACGGGCTGTCTTCGCCGTACACGATCTTGTCGAACTCCCGCAGGGCAATCTGCTGCGGATTGTCGTTGCGCCGCGAGATGGCCGACTTCTGCTGGTTCTTCGCCAGGTTCACCTTCTCCGCAGCAAAGGCGGGCCGGCGCAGCACCTCGGCAAAGATGGGCAGCACCGTGTCCACGTTCTCCTTCAGGGTCGACATGAACGCCGATCCCGAGGCGGTGCCGATGCTCGTTTCGACGGTGGCGCCGAGGCCTTCGAGGACCTGGTTGATGCTGTCGGAGCTCATCGATGCGGTGCCGCCGGTACGCATGACGGTGCCGGTGACCGAGGCGAGCCCCACCTTCGCGGCCGGCTCGTACACCGAGCCCACGCCGATGCGGGCGACGGCGTTGACCTGCGGCAGCTCGTGATCCTCCAGCAAGAAGATCGTCATGCCATTATCGAGCGTCAGGCGCTCGGGCTCGGGGGCCTCAAAATCGCCCAACGGCGGAAAGTCGAGATTCTCAACGTCGTAGTCGGCAGTGCGGATCGGGTCCTGGGCCGCGGCCGACGGGGCCATGAAGGCCCCCGTGAGGAGACAGGCGGCGAGGGTCAGGACGAGCGTTCGGGCAAAGCGGTTCATCACAATCGGGGGATTTGCGTGCAAAGGGACGAGCAGGCGGACGCGCGGTCAGTTGCTGGACGGGCTGGCTTCTCCTGAACGGCTGGCCGCGGCCGGGGGCGGGCGCTCCTGCGTCTTGATCATGCCGACCGTGCGGTTGCTGCGCTGGAACGTCTCCTGCGCGACGCGCTGCACGTCGGCGGCAGTAACGGCTTGGAGCTCGTTGAGCTGGCGGAAGACGGTGCGCCAATCGCCCGTGAGCGCCTCCATGCGCGAGAGCTGCCGCGCGAGGCCCGAGTTCGAGTCGAGTTGGCCGATAAGGTCGGCCCGGGCGCGGGTCTTGGCACGCTCCAGCTCAGCCTGTGTGACGCCTTCGTTCTTGATGCGATCGATCTGCGTGTAGATCTGCTGCTCCAGCGAATCGGGCGCGACGCCCTGGCTGGGCACCCCGAAGAGCACGAACAGGCTCTCGTACTTGCTGCCCGGGAAGCTCGGGATGACCTGCACGCTGAGCGCCTCGTTCGTCTCCACAAGGTTCTTGTAGAGGCGGCTCGTGCGGCCGCGGCCGAGTACGTCGCGCAGCACGGCGTACGTGGGGTCGTCGGGATGCTCCATGCTGGGACGGTGGTAGCCGATGACGACGAACGGCTGCGTCTGCTCGCGGATGATGACGCGGCGCTCGCCGATCTGCTCGGGCTCGTCGGTGCGCACCGGCATCGGGTCTTCGCCCGCCGGCAGGCGGCTGAAGTACTGCTCGGCCAGCGTGCGCACCCGTTGCGGATCCACGTCGCCCGCGATGCCGATGGTCAGGTTGCTGGCGTTGTAATACGTGTCGTAGAACCGCTTGGCGTCGGTGCGGGAAAGCTTCTGCAGGTCGGACATGTGGCCGATTGTGGGCTGTCCGTACGGATGCGCCTTGTAGGCCGTGGCCAAGAACTCCTCGACGAGGCGCCCGACGGGGTTGGAGTCGGTCCGCTGGCGGCGCTCCTCCATCACCACGTCGCGCTCGGTGTAGAAGTCGCGAAGCACGGGATTCATGAAGCGGTCGGACTCCAACGCGAAGAAGAGCTCCAGCTTGTTCGCGGGCAGGCTATAAATATAGCCGGTGGCGTCGGAGCTGGTGTACGCGTTCAGGCCGTTCACGCCGTTACGCTCCAGGAGGTTTTCATACTCGCCATCGGCGATGTGCGCCTCGGCGGCCTCCTGCGCCTCCTGGAACTGCGCTTCCAGGCGGGCAACCTCCGACGAGTCGGCCTGCGGCCCCTTCATCCGCTCGCGGCGTAGGTCGAGGTAGGCCGCTTCCATCCGCTGGAGATCGTCCATCTCCGCCTCGATGTCTTCGGTGCCGATGCTCGTCGTGCCCTTGAAGGCCATGTGCTCGAACATGTGCGCGATGCCCGTCTTGCCCATCGGCTCATCGACCGAGCCGACGTCGGCGTAGGTGTGGAAGGAGACCACCGGCGCGTCAGGGCGTTCGACGACGACAAAGGTCAGCCCGTTGTCGAGCGTAAACGAGGTGACCTTTTGCTCGAACTCACGCAGCAGTCCGTTGTCCTGGGCCTGCAGCGCCGGGACGAAGAAAAGGCTCAGCACAGCGACCAGTGCGGTCAGGCGTCGTGCACAAGGGAAGGAAGTAGCCATGACAGAACGTGGAGATGGATGATCGGAAGCCGAGCGGAAAGGAGCCAGAGGTCCGTAAGGAGACGTTAAAATAGCCACTCTCTGAAAGGGTTGCACAAAACCGGATGTTCCAGCGCATACATCGGCGGGTGTGTACGCGGATGACCGGGGATTGGCGTCGATTCCCGGTGGCGCCACGAAACCCGCCGCACCGGTGTGTGAACGAATTCCGCATCCCGTTCGTACATGCAACCCAGTGTATGGAATAAATCAATGAGCTTATGCGCGTAATTAGCGGATCCGAGAAGAGCGGTGAAGAATGGTGGGACGAGTTCAAGGACCTCCTCGATGACCAGAACGACTGGCCGACGAAGTACACGTTCAAGTTTATCGCGCCCAGTCAGCGCCTTGACGCGCTGAAGGACGTCTTTGGCGACCACCCCGTACAGGTTCGGTCGTCGAGCAAAGGCAACTACATGAGCGTGACGGCTCGTATGCGCATGGATTCGAGCGAAGCCGTCGTCTCCATCTACGAAGAAGCGTCGGACATCGAAGGGGTCATCTCTCTGTAGCCCCCTCGACCGCTCCTCCCTGACACGCCTCTCGGCTGGCACCGAGGGGTTTTTTGTTGGGTGCACGCGGCGCGGCGCCCGCTCAGCCTTTCAGTACAACACGCCAAGGAGCATACCGTACACGACGTGGGCGAGGAGCGTAACGACGGGGGTGCTGCGGCCGTAGTTGAGCGCTAAGAAGCCAGGTGGTTCGAGTTGGCGCGTGGGCGTGGGACCGTGCTGCCGGCTCGCCATGTGTGGATGCAGAACGGGCAGCACGGGCATGATGGCGATGAGAATAAAGAGGCCGTGGTAGCTCCCAAGCAGCCCCCCGAGCCACCACGAGGCTTCTTGCCATCGCTCGAACATGGCCACGTACAATAGCGCGAAGACGCATCCGAAGAGGACGTGCGCGATGAAGCCGAGCGCCATGGCCCGCGGACGCCGCGTGGTAAACACGCTCCCGATCATGAATGGAAAGCTCATGCGCGACCACCCGAGGCCCTGACTCGCGGCCATGACGAGGGTCAGCACCCCGGTGGCAAACAGGCCCCAGAGCAGCGCATCACCGAGGCGAATCGAGAACGAAAAGAGGGTGGGCAGGGCCGGCATCGGAAGCGCAAACACAGGCATGAGGAGGTCGAGCGCAGTGGTTACGGATGCTCTTGGGGATCGATCGTTTCGCCCCGCTCGGCGTTGGCGATGGAGAGCGCCGCGTTGATGAACCCGATGTGCGTG
>JAAAPH010000521.1 GCA_009908415.1 Bacteroidota bacterium | reverse complement strand
CGACCGCGCGAGGGGAAGCTGCCCGTCGGGGCGCAAACGCGTGAGGTGCAGGAGCCGACGCGGCGCGCGGTCGGGTGGGGGCGCCCGCCTCACGTTACTTCTCTACGCGCACCCCGGGCGGGTGCTGAAAGGCGGCATAGGCGTCCGCTAGGTGGCCTGCCGGGGCCATGCCGGGATGGATCCAGAGGCGGTAACGTAGCGTCACCGGCGCCCCGGGTGTCAATGTGATTCCTTCGTTCCCCGGCCACGCCACGCCCAGGAAGCCATAGTGGCGCAACGTCCACGCCGCAGGAAAGCCGGGATTAGACGCGTGTTGGAAGATGGCGACCCCGCTCGGCACGCCCGCCCCGCCGAACCGGCCCGACTGATCGGCCCAGGCCACCCGCTTGTGATCACTGTCCTCCCCCTCCGTGCCATCTGGGGTCGTGATGGTGGTTGCCTCGCGCGGGGCGAATCGAAACGAGAGCCCCCCGTAGCCCTTATTCTGATTTTCCTGCCCCAGCAGTTGGACCGGCTGATCGACCGCTGCGAAGGTGAGCTGCACATCGACCGCGCGCCCCTGTTCCGTTGCCTGAAAGACGCGGACCCAGACCCTTTCCTCTACGATCGGATCCTCTCCATCCAACTGCCAGGTATTCTGCACCCCCAGGGTGGCGCACACCGGACCCTCCTCCTTTGCGATCCATCGGTCGAATACCTGACGCACCCCGCGTAGGTGCCAGAGATCATAGGTTGCCCCTGCCACCTGCACGCGGGGCCACATCCACGATAGGCCGCGGTGGTGGTAGTGATCATCCGGAAAGTCGTCGGTGAGCACGACCCCGGAGCGGTTCCATATCGGGTGAATGTACGTCGACCGCCTGTATGCCTCGGGAACGCCCGCTTCGAGCTGCGTGCCGTAATTGTACGCCAGGACGGGCCGGCCGTCCTCCTCCAGGCGCAACATGCCGTCTTGATCCGCCCACGAAAACGTCGACGCCCCCTCGGTCGCGTTGAGGACGGTGCAGTAGATCGTCTCTAGCGCTTGAGGGCCTGGGAAGGCGGGGGCCTGTTGCAGGACGATTTCGCCGCCGCTCCGCTCTATGGCCAGCCGGTCGGCGTCGCTATCGACAGCGGCGGTATCCAGCACCATCGGTACGGCCACACCACGCGCTGCCACGTCGCCGGCGACGTGGAGGGTGGGCTGGGATCGGCTACAGCCTGCAAGGAGCAGCAGGCAGGGTACTAAGCACGCCAGGTATCTCATTGCACTTCGTTGCTTGGTCGATTATCGGCTGCCCATCATGCCCGGTGACAGCCAGTCGATCACGTAGTAGGTGACGGGCTCGCTCTCCGGATTGCTGAGCGCGTGCCACTGGTTCGGCCCGAGAAAGAACGCGGCTCCCGACGTGAGCCGCTGCACCTTTTCGTCAACCCCGCCCGCCGTATTCTCTGCCACGTCCCCGACCTCTACCTTCAGCGTCCCATCCTTCACCACGATCAGCTGCTCGGCCGACTGCTGATGCGGGCGCGGCGGATGCGGACTCGTGCCGGGCTCCAGCGTCACGGCCCGGAGCTCCAAGCGGAGCAGCGTCGCGGTGGCGGCCTCGAAGTACCGACGGGCCTCGGCTCCTTCGGTCGCCTCCACCTCCAGGTCCTGCCAGTGAAAGATGGTCGTCCCCATAATAGGGTCTAGCGCCCCCGCCGTCCAGGCCATGCCCAGGGTGAGGGAGGCCGTGATCAGTGAAACCACCAGGTCGCGCTTCGTGAGCATAGTTGTGTTACTGCGTTTGATGCGGAGGTCCGAACCCGGCCACGAACGGATTGATTACCGGGGAGCCCGCGAGGTCGTGGCCGCACGTTGCTCTCGCTCGGGCGGACCGGGCGGGCGAAGTTGGTTGATCGTGTAGTAGGCCGTCCGATTCACGAGTGTCGTCCCGTCCTCGGCCTGGAGGCCCTCCAGGTCGAGCTGGTAGATGTACCCCGCCTCGAGTTCGTCCAGTGTGATGGAGATGCGCTCTCCCCCCGGAGCGACCTCGACGCCGGTGACCGGGACCGGTTTCACCCCACGCCGACTCGACCCGTACGACTGGCCGTACGCGTAGTAGTAACGCGTGAACCGGTATGTCGAGGCGTCCTGCGCCGTCGCCGGGTCGACCGGGCGTGTGAACGTGAGCTTAAAGCCCTCGTCGGTAAGCCGCATCGCGTGGAGATCGAACGGCGTCTGGCCCTCCCACACGATGCGCTGAATGCCGCGGTCGCCGGGCCAGCCGTGGTCGGTCTGTCCAACCCACAGGCTGCCGTCGGGGCCAAATGCGAGGCGGTTGTTGCCGATGCGCAGCGCCTCGGTGTTGATGAAAGGGATGACCGCCCCCTGCAGCTGATGCTGCACCGACTCCAGCACGACGCGCATGATCAGCGGGTGGTTCATCTCCCCGATGAAAAGCTGTCCCTCGAACGGGCCAAACTGGCCGCCGGTGTAATCAAAGACCGGCTGGGTCGGCGAGTTGGCCAGAATACCCTGTGGAAAAAGGACGGCGGCCCGCTGCCGCATCTTATCCAGCACAGGCACCGGAAGCGTCAGCGGGTTCATGGTAAACCCCTCTTCCCAGGCCAAGCTCGACGCGTGGCCGTAGAACGCGCCACGGCGCACATGATAGAGCTTGCTGGTGCCGAGCCAGTCGCCCTGATTGTCCGGGACAAACAGGTTACCCGCCCGGTCCAGGGCGAGCCCGTTCGGCGACCGAAAGCCACTGGCCCAGGGGATCGTCTCGCCATCGGGCGTGACCTTCATGACCCAGCCCCGGTAGGGGACGGCCGAGAACATGCGTCCGACCCGGCCGCGCGGGCTGTACTCGCCGCGAATGATATCCCGCACCGGCCCGTTATTCGACGCCGTGTTGAGCGAGAAGTACAGGCTCCCCGCCTCATCCATCACGGGTCCATGTGTGAACTCAGCGTAGTTGCCAGACATCCCGAACTCGTCAGTAATCGTCTGATACAGGTCGGCCTGGCCATCGCCATCCGTGTCCTTGAGACGCGTCACTTCGGGGCGCTGGGCCACGAGCAGTTCGCCCTCATCCAGCGCGAGCACGCCCAGCGGGTCGTGCAGCCCTTTGGCAAAGAGGCTCCACGCCGCCGTCTCGGGGTCGTAAAACATGACCTCGCCGCGCCGGAAGACGGCGACGAGCCGCCCGTCCGGCAGCACATCGACGCCGCCCGTCTCCGCGACGAGCCCCGGGGGCGTCTCGATCGTTTCGACGCGGTAGGGGTAGTCGGACGGCGCAGTCGACTGTCCGTAGCCGAGCTGCGCCACGACGAACAGGCACGCGGAAAGGAGGGCCTTGGCTGTGTTCATGGTGCCGAGCTGTCGTGTCGAAGCATGGTGATCGTGAAGGTTGCGGCCTCTGCCGGCGTAAGCCGCAACCAGGGCCCCTGCCAGGCCCCGGCCGACGCCTCGAACCGCACACCCGCCTGTTCGCCGCCAACCACAAACCAGAGCGGCCCGTCGAGCCCGTCGACCGTGAACGTGCGGACGAGACCGCTCTGTTCGGGATGTGGCTTCACCAACTCTCGGATCTCCACGTCACGCACCGTGTAGCGAAACTCGGGGTAGCCCTCCCCCACGAGCCGGTACCCCCAGAAGTCGACGGGCGGGGCGTCTTCGCCTTGGCCGAAACGAAACGGGAAGCCGACCTGGTTGCGGTAGTAGATGTCCCCTTGGAGGGCCGTGAAGGCATTGCCGTTGCCGTCCCATTGCTCCGTGTTATCGATGTAGCCGCCCTGCCAGGCGTAGCGGATGTAGCCCACGCTGGCGTCGAAGCAGTAGGACTGGTCATCGGGCAGCCCGACGGCGATCGAGGCCGGACTGCTCTCCGGCATGAAGGTGCGGTACACGTCGGGCCGCTCGACCGGGTATGGGTGCCCCGACGAAGCCGTCTCCTGCGCCGCCGCGCTGCGACCGTCGTCGGCGACGCGTTCCGGGATGCCTGTGTGCGCCGACGAGCGAAGCAGTGCGGCCGTCCAGGGAGCGTCTCGGCCCGCGGTCGCCCTCCGCACGCGCCGCACCTCGTTCGTGCTGACCTCCGAAGCGTGGTTGCTCCAACTGGAGCGCACGTAGGTCGCCACCTGGGCAATCTCCGCATCGCCCAGGATCGTGCCCCAGCCCGGCATCCGGCTGGAATATGTCACGCCCTTGACGTCCACGTCGCCCTGCATGCCATGCAGGAGAATCCGAAGCAGACGCCCCTTGTCCCCCGTCACCCAGTCCGTCCCATCAAGGGGTGGATACAGGCCGGGTATGCCCTGCCCGTCCGCCCGATGGCAGGTCTCACAGTGCGTCTCGTAGAGTTCGCGCCCGTCGAGGAGCGCCAGCGCCGTCTGCCCGCCGTCGTGCGGGGCGGGCGGAGGAGCCGCGGCTTGCAGGCCGAAGAGGGCCGCCAGGATCACGCTGAGCGCCCCCCCTGCCTGCGCCATCGCCCCGCGCCCCGCGCCGAGCGCGGCAAGCACGCCGCGTGCCGTGCATCCGGACGGTCTCATCATGCTGTCTCTCATCGGATTTTCAGGTTGAAAAGTGATGGACGCGACGGCCGGGTCGGCGCGCGAGCCGATCGCCGATCGTCTAGAGGTCGACCATGAGGTCCCGGACCTTCCCCTCGTCCACGTCGATGCCCAGCCCCGGTCCCGAGGGCACCGTCAGTGTGCCTGCC
>JAAAPH010000082.1 GCA_009908415.1 Bacteroidota bacterium | reverse complement strand
GCTTCTGGACCCGTACACGCGCAGGGGCAGACCGCATCATCCAGAACCATCGATTTTGACGAGGCCGTCCGGATTGCGCTCGACCAGAATACGACGCTGAAGCGCGCGTCCAACCAGGTGGCCGGCCGCGAGGCGCAGGTCCGGCGCGAGTACATGGACTTTACGCCAAACCTAAACCTGTCCACCAGCACCAACCGCAACTTTGGGCTGGTGCGTGATCAGCAGACGTTCCGGCTGGTCAACCAGACGGTCGACCAGTTCAGCGTGGGGGCCAGCACGGGCATCACCCTCTTTGACGGGATGGAGAATTTTGCCTCGCTCCAGCGCGCCAATCTCAGCGCCCAGGCGAGCGACCTCGACCTGGAGCGCACGCGGCAGGACGTCGTGTTCGAAGTGATGAACGGCTACCTGAACTACATCGAGAGCAAGGAACTCATCCGCGTGCGGGAGGAGGAGCTGGAGTCGCGCCGCCAGCAATTGCGGCAGACCGAGGAGCAGGTCGACGTCGGTTCGCTGCCGGTGTCGGATCTGTACCAGCAGCAGGCGCAGGTGGCGCAGGCCGAGCAGCAGCTGCTCAACGCCGAGCGGCAGGCTCAGCTCGACAAGACGGGCCTCATTCAGACACTGCAACTCGACCCGTTTGGCGAGTACGAGTTCGAGGCGCCGACCGTCGGCGAGGCCGACCTCACCGAAGAGAGCTACGAACTCGACCGTCTGCTGGAGCAGGCCTTCCAGCGCCGCACCGATTTGCAGGCCCAGCAGTTCAGTCTGCGCGCGGCCGAGCAAAACGTACGGGCTGCCCGGTCGGGCTACTTCCCGTCCCTGTCCGTCGACTTTGGGTACGGGAGCAACTGGTCCAGCACGCTGCCGGACCAAATCTTCGACCGTGAGGGCAACGTCATTGAAGATGACATTTCGTTCTTCGATCACCTGGACAACCAGAAAGGGGGGCGCTTTGGCTTCAGCATTAACATCCCCGTCTTCAACCGGCTTCAGACGCGCACGCAGGTACGGCAGGCTCAGATCGACCTGCAGAACGAGCAGTACAACCTGCAGGACCAGCGCCAGCAGGTGGCCTTGCAGGTGCGGCAGGCGTACCTGGATTATCAGAATGCCGAGAAGCAGTTGGAGGTGGCTGACACTCGGCTGCGCGCGGCGGAGCGAGCCCGCGAGGCCGCCCAGGAGCGGTACAACCTCGGTGCCGTGCCGTTCGTCGAACTGGCGCAGGCCAACGCCGAGTTCGTGAGCGCGGCCAGCGAGCAGGTGCGAGCGCGCTACAACTTCATCTTCCAGAAGAAGCTCATCGACTACTACCTCGGCGTGCTCAACCCGCAGGGATCGCTCTTCCAGTAAGCCTTCGTGGGTCCGATGCCGCCGCGGAACGCGTTCCCTTCCTTATGACGTAGCGTATACAGAACCATGGCAAAAAAGAGTGCGACCCGCCGCATTCTCACCATTACAGGCATCGTGGCGATCGTCCTCGTGTTGCTGGGCGTTGTCGGCTGGCAGGCTGGCTTCTTCGGCGGCGGCGAGGAAGGCATTCGGGTTGAGACGGCCGACGCTGAGCAGCGTACCATCACCCAGGTCGTGACCGCGTTTGGGCGGGCGCAGCCCGAGGTGGAAGTCACCATCAGCCCGGACGTCCCCGGCGAGATCATCGAGTTGCCCATCGAAGAAGGCGACCCCGTGAGTGAGGGACAGCTTTTGGCGCGCATCAAGCCCGATGCGTACGAGGCGCAGCGGGAGCAGGCCGAGGCCAACCTGAAGCAGATGCGCGCGTCGCTGGAGCAGCGCCGGGCCGACATGCTCCAGGCCGAGCGTACCTACAACCGCCAGCAGAAGCTGTACGAGCGCGAGGTGACTTCGGAGAGTGGCCTCGAAGATGCGCGCACGCAGTACGAGGTGGCGCAGGCCAACTTCAAGGCGGCTCAGTATCAGGTGGAAAATGCCGAGGCACGGTTGGAGGAGGCGGATAAGCAGTTGAACAAGACGTCCATCTATGCGCCCATGGACGGCACCATCAGCAAGCTAAGCGTGGAGGCCGGCGAGCGCGTCGTGGGCACGAGCCAGATGCAGGGGACCGAGATGATGCGCATCGCGCGGCTCGACCAGATGGAGTTGGAGGTGGATGTCAACGAAAACGATGTCGTCAACGTGGCCCTCAGCGACACGGCCTCGATCGAGATCGATGCCTACCCCGACCAGTCGTTTCGTGGCAGCGTGACCGAGATCGCCAATTCGGCGCGCGTCGAGGGACAGGGCACCCAGGAGCAGGTGACCAACTTCCCCGTGAAAGTGCGCGTGCTGGATGCTCACAACCTAACCTTCCGCACGTCCGAACGCGGGGGCGGCCAGGTGGCGGCCCAGCAGGAAGAGGTGCCCATGCCACCGCGCGATACGCCCGTCCTCCGGCCCGGCATGAGCGGCACCGTCGACATCTTCACGCAGACGGTGAACAACGTGGTCGCCGTGCCCATCCAGGCCGTCACCGTGCGCGACTTCAACCAGGTGCGTGATGGATCCGCTGCGGCGCAGTCCGACAGCAGTGCGGCGTTCGGGCGGAGGGAGGACCTGCGTAAGGTCGTGTTCGTCGTAGCGGCCGACACGGCGCGCATGCAGGAGGTCACTACCGGCATCGCCGACGACACGCACATCGAGGTGCGATCGGGGCTGAACGGGGGCGAGCAGGTCATCATCGGCCCGTACCGGGCCGTCAGCCAGACGCTGGAGCCGGGGGCCAAGGTGCGCATCGAAGAACCGGGCGAGCGCGACGGTGAAGCCCTGGCCGCCGCACAATAGCTTCCCTTCGTCCCATCTTAGAATCCGACATCCCGGCTCGTCATGGAACCTGCCCCGACGTCCGCCGCCGCTGCACCCACGCACGCCGAGCGGCCGCTCATCGATATCGACGACATCACCAAGGTGTACCAGATGGGCACGGAGGAGGTGCACGCCCTCGCCGGGCTGACGCTCGACGTGGAGCGCGGGGAGTACGTGGCCATCATGGGCCCGTCGGGCTCCGGCAAGTCGACGCTCATGAACATGATCGGTTGCCTCGACACGCCCACGAGCGGCACGTACGTCCTCAACAACGCCAACGTGGGCGACATGACGGACGACGAGCTGGCCGAGATCCGCAACCGCGAGATCGGGTTCGTCTTCCAGACCTTCAACCTGCTGCCGCGCGTCAACTGCCTCCAGAACGCCGAGCTGCCGCTCATCTACGCCGGCATGTCGAAGACGGAGCGCCGCGAGCGCGCGGCCGAGGCGTTGCACAGCGTGGGCCTGGGTGACCGGATGGACCATCGCCCGAACGAGCTCTCCGGCGGGCAGCGCCAGCGCGTGGCCGTGGCCCGCGCGCTCGTCAACCGCCCCTCCATCCTGCTGGCCGACGAGCCGACGGGCAACCTCGACACGGAGACGGGCGACGAGATTATGCGCCTGTTCGAAGCGCTCCACCGGCAGGGCAACACCATCCTGCTCGTCACGCACGAGGAGGACATCGCCCACCATGCCCGCCGTATCATTCGCCTGCGCGATGGCAAGCTCGTCGACGACGACCGCGTCGAGCGGCCGGCGCTCGAAGGGCTCGATATCACGGTGGGCAACATCGATCAGGATTAGGACATACGCGGAGCGTCGCTCGTCGTAGCATACACCTCTGAATCATGCCGTTCCGCACGTGGCTGGCCCATCGATGGAAGCGGGCGCTGCGCTCGGTGTCGCTTGCGCGCAACGCCCTGCGGTCCATCCTGACTGTCTTCATGGGACTGTATGGTACGCTGGCGTTCCTTGGGGCCGGGTGGGCCTTCCCGTTCGTCGTACGGGAACTGGTGCCGGGGTCGTCGCCGCTGGGCCTGCTCAACGCGTACCTCCTGATCGGGCTACTCGTGCTCACGGCGCTGCGGTTTTTCCTGCAGGGCGCCTCGGGGGAGGCGCTCAGGCCGTACCTCCACCTGCCGATTGCCCGGTCGCGGCTGGTGGGCTACCAGATGGTGGCCTCGCTGGCCAGCTGGTTCAACATCCTGCCGTTGTGCGCCCTCGTGCCCGTTGCGCTGCAGGTGGAGTGGCCGGGCGGCGCGGTAGGGGCGCTGTGCTGGTGGATCGGCGTGCTGGGCGCGCTCGCCGTCTCGCACTACGCCGCACTTGGCCTCCGTGCCATGCTGGGGCGTGGGATGACTCGCTTCCTGGCGGTGACGGGCGGGCTGGGCGCGCTTGTCGGCGCGGACATCGCGCTGGGGCTCGGGCTCAGCACCGGCGCGTCCGGGGCCCTCTTCGGCGGGCTGGCTGCGGGCGGCGTGGGGCCGTTGGCCGTCGTGGTGGGGGCCGTGGGCGCAGCGGCCGCGCTCACCGTCCGCGTCGTGCGCCGCACCCTGTGGGCCGACCGTGGCGCCGGCGCTGCATCGCGCGGTCGCCTGACCGGAGCGGGGCTTGACCTCGGCGACAGCCTGACGGCCCGGCTCGTCGCGCTCGACCTGCGTCTCATCCTGCGCAACCGCCGCCCTCGGCAGCTGATGGGCTACCAGGCGGTCGCGCTTCCCCTGCTCGGCGTCCTGGTCGCCATATCGCCCGAGCGTGGGCTGACTGTGGCCCACATCATGCTGGGCCTGTTCGCCTCCTCACTGCTCGCCATCGGCTACGGGCAGTTCATATTCGCATGGGACGGCGGTCACTTCGACGGGCTGCTGGCGCGCGTGGCTCCGCCCGACACGCTGCTCCGTGCGCGGCTGTTCACGCTGTGCGGGCTCGGCGCCGTCTCCTACCTCCCCATGCTTCCTGTTCTAGCCTGGGTCGACCTGCGGGTGCTGTGGATCTCGGCCGTCGGGCTGATCTACAACCTGGGTGTGACGGTCGGCTTCACGCTGCTCACAAGCCTCTGGAACCGGAAGGCCTTCGATCTCAACGAGCAGGCCTTCTTCAACTACCAGGGCTTTTCCAGCAGTCAGTTT
Source organism: Bacteroidota bacterium (assembly GCA_009908415.1). Classification (GTDB taxonomy): domain Bacteria; phylum Bacteroidota; class Rhodothermia; order Rhodothermales; family Salinibacteraceae; genus JAAAPH01. The sequence goes on along the minus strand of JAAAPH010000082.1, from coordinate 17,645 downwards.
CTGCTGGTGTTTCTCTTCACCGTCCCGCCGATCGTTGTGTTTTTGGCGCTCCCGTTCGGGTGGGCGCTCGGGATCGTCGGCGGGGTGGGCGCGCTCGGCATCGCGCTCATGCCGTGGTGGATGCGCGCCCTCGCGGGCGGATTCGCGCGCCGTCGCCACACGCTCGCTGCCGGCTACCGGTCCGAATAGTAAGTCCTCTCACCCTCCCCGCTCCGTCATGCAGATTCACGTCGACCGCCTCCGCAAGCAGTACGGCGACTTCGAGCTCGCCATCGCCGATTTCACGATTCCGGCCGGGCAGGCGCTTGGGCTCGTGGGCAACAACGGCGCCGGCAAGACGACGCTGCTCCGCCTCGTGCTCGACCTCATCCGCGCCGACGAGGGCGCCGTGCAGATCGGCGGGCACGACGTGGCGCAGACCTTCGACTGGAAGCGGTCGACCGGCTCGCACCTCGACGACGCGTTCCTGATCGACTTCCTGACGCCGGACGAGTTCTGGGCGTTCGTCGGCTCGACGTACGGGCTGTCGGAGGACGCGGTGCAGCGCGCCGTGCAGCCGTACGCCGACTTCTTCACCGACGAGCCCATCGGCCAGACGACGAAGTACATCCGCGACCTCTCGCAGGGCAATCGGAAGAAGGTGGGCCTCATCGCGGCCCTGCTGGCCGAGCCGGCCGTCGTCGTGCTCGACGAGCCGTTCGCCAGCCTCGACCCGCGCTCGCAGCTCTGGCTGAAGGAGCACCTCAACGAGCAGCAGGCCGCGCGCCCCGTCACCATGCTGATCTCCAGCCACGACCTCGGCCACGTGACCGACGTGTCGGACCGCATCGCGCTCCTCGATGGCGGGGAGGTCGTGCGCGACGTGCGGACGACGCCCGACACGCTCAGCGAGCTCGAAGCGTACTTCGCGCGCACCATCCGGTCGCAGGAGGAGGCGTCCGCCGCGTCCGGCGCCTGACCGCGATGCCGCGCCGCGGTTCGGCGGCGGTGTGTTGACGCCGGGGTGGCTGCTCCGTATTGTGCACCGTCTGCGTGCCCGATACTGTTCCGTCCCGCCCGCATGGATCACTTGCAGCCGTTTATCGAGGCGTTCCTGCCGCTCTTCGTTGCCATCAACGTGCTGAGCGTGCTGCCGCTCTTCATCGCGCTGACGGACGGCCTGGCGCCCTCGGCGCGGCGGCGCCTGGGCGTCAAGGCCATCGTCACGGCCTTCATCATTGCGCTCGTCATCCTGCTCACCGGCCGCGTCATCTTTCAGACGCTCGGCATCACGGTGGATGACCTGCGGATCGGCGGCGGGATCATTTTGCTTGTGCTCAGTATCACCGATCTGCTGTTCAGCGACACCACGCGCCGCTCGCCGTCCGATGCCGGGTCGCGGGAGAGCCTGGGCGTCGTGCCGCTCGGGACGCCGCTCGTGGCCGGGCCGGCCGCCATCACCACGGTCCTCGTGCTGCAGGAAAGCTACGGATACGGGCTGACCCTCGCCTCGCTCGTCGCGAACCTGCTCCTTGTGCTTCTGGCGTTTATCTTCGCCCCCACGCTCATCGCGTGGATTGGGGCGAGCGCCTCAAAGGCAATCGGCAAGGTGGCCAGCCTATTCCTGGCCGCCATCTCGGTCGCGCTGATCCGCACGGGCGTCGCCGGCATCCTGGGCCACATGGGTTAATGGCCGCGGCGCATTCTGCTTCCTTCTACCCTCTTCCGAACACGTTCCCGTACGAGGCCCTCATGACGCGATTTCGAACTGTCCTGCCCGCACTCGTTGCCCTGCTCATCACCGCCGGATGCGTGACCGGGTGCGGCCCCGAGACCGAGCGCGCCACGTCGACCGCATCGCCCGACACGGGGCAGAGCGCGGTCGACATTCTGGTGCCCTCGTCGTCGGATCCCGACGTGCCGTACGTGCCCACCCCCCAGCGCGTCGTGGACCGGATGCTGGAGGTAGCCGACGTATCGGAGAACGACGTGTTGTACGACCTCGGCAGCGGGGACGGGCGGATTCCTATCCGCGCGGCGCAGCAGTACGGCGCGCGCGGCGTGGGCATCGAGATCGACTCGGCGCTCGTCCGCAAGGCGCGGCGCAACGCCGAAGAAGCCGGCGTGGCCGATCGCGTGCGCTTCCGGCAGGCGGACCTGTTCGAGATCGACATCAGCGAGGCCACCGTCGTGACGCTCTACCTGTTGCCTTCGGTGAACCTGAGGCTGCGGCCGAAGCTGTTCGAGGAGCTGGCACCGGGCACACGCGTCGTCTCGCATGACTTCGACATGGACGAATGGGAGCCCGAAGAGCGCATTGAGGTGGGCAACGACGTGATCTTTTTCTGGACGATTCCCGAAGAGGTGCCTGCGAACCTGCAGCAGGACGCGCAGTCCGGTCAGAACTGACGGGGCGCGGCCGTCGGGTTCCGTCGACGCCGGTGCGGCGCGGGTTTGGCTCCTGATGCGGGAAGCCCTCTGGGCGTTGCGCGCATGGCGCGGGGTTCGTTTCTTAGACATCCTGGGTTCGCTCACGCACGTAGCATGCCGACCATGTCTCCACTCCGATTCCTGCTGGGCCCACTGGTCCTCGCCCTGGTCTTCATCGTTGGCGGGGGGTGCGGCGGCGATGCCCCCGAACGCGCCTCGTCCGGCCTCACGCCCGAAGAGCTGGAGCGGGAGGTGCGGCGGGCCGATTCGCTGAATCGGGACGTGCCCTACGTCCCCACGTCGATGCCGGTCGTGGATCGGATGCTGGAGCTGGCGGAGGTGACGGCCGACGACGTGGTGTACGACCTCGGCAGCGGGGACGGGCGGATTCCCATCCGCGCGGCGCAGCAGTACGGCGCGCGCGGTGTGGGCATCGAGATCGATGAGGCGCTCGTCCAGGAGGCGCGGCAGAAGGCCGACTCCGCCGGCGTGGCCGACCGCGTGACCTTCCGGCATGAGGATCTATTCAATGCCGACATCAGTGACGCGACCGTGGTGACGCTCTACCTGCTGCCGACAATCAACCTGCGGGTGCGCGCCAAGCTGTTCGAGGAGCTGGCACCGGGCACGCGCGTCGTCTCGCACGACTTTGCCATGGGCGATTGGGCGCACGAGGAGCGCGTGGAGGTCGACGGCGCCACCCTGTACCGGTGGACGATTCCGGAAGAGCTTCCTGAGCGCCTGCAGCAATAGGCGCCGACTTACAGGCTGACCTGCAGGTTGACGAATACGGCACGCTCGTCGAAGGCGTCGGCCGTGGGGGGAGCCAGGTAGTCCACCTCGACACGCAGCGGGGCGGCCAGCCGGAGCGTGTACCCTACGCCGATCATCGAGCGAGCCGGGGTGGGGCCCTCGGACGCAGCCGCCGGCACCGCGCCCGAAACGTAATCCCACTGCGCGCGGACGAGGTGGCCATCTGCCAGTGCGTAGCCTGCCGTCACGTACGTGCCCATCTCAGGGCCGGCTCGTGTATCGGGGGCGGCCAGCACCTCCGCCGTCAGAAAGGCTGGACCTTGCATCACACGCACATCCGCGCCGTAGCGGGCGTGGCCGCGATTCTCGGTCGACCGGACGTATGCCACGTTGGCGCCTACAACGCTGCGCACACCTCGTGTGGGGGCCGCCCAGGTGAGGCGGGCAGCAGCGACCCACTCCTCGGCAAGGGACGTCTCGCCGCTGAAGACGCCGCCCTGAAAGCGCATGCGTTCATCCCAGGCGCGGTAGCCGACGTCCACCCCGGTGCGGCGTCCGACGCTGAGCCGGCGGGCCACGCGGGGACGCTGCACGAAGTCGGTTGCGGCCGACGAGACGAGCTCGCTGTAGCTGAAGGGCACCTTGAACTGCCCCGCTCTGAGCGTGAGGTGCGGCCTGGCCCGATAGGCCGCCCAGGCGTCCTTAAGCAAGACGTCATCCGCAAAGTCGGCTTCCACCTCGTAGGCGATGGACTCGAATTGGCCCTCGGCGCCCAGGCGCGCGCGGGGTACGTAGAACCCTTCTGGGGCGGCCGTGTGGCCCCTAGAGGTATGCAACACGGTTTGCACAAAGACGCCAATCTGCGGCCCGATGCGTTGCGCTGAGGAAGCGGGCGAGCGATGTGCCGTCGAGTCGGACGGCGCGGCCGGTGTCGGCAGGGCATGAGCCGGCCCGTTGTGCGCGTGGAGCCCGAGGAGCCCGAATGCTCCGAGAAACACGCAGGCAAGTGTGCGGCGGACCGTTTGATGCATGGGTAAGCAGCCGGTGGGTAAATGGAAGGGCGAGCCGATAAGGGAGCTCGCTTCCTTGGTACGGCAGGATCCTTACCCACCCCTTGCCGGCGCCTTACAGTTTTGTAAGGAACCACTATGTTTGGCGGACGCGCCCCTCGGCGCGGGCGGCGTCGGGGAGGCAGACCGTAAAGGTCGATCCCGTTCCCGCCGTGCTTTCCACATTCACAGTTCCCCGGTGCGCTTCGACGATGGCCTTGACAAGGCTCAGGCCCAGGCCCAGGCCCTGCTCGGACCGGCTCTCGTCCGCGCGGTACAGGCGGTCCCAGATCCGCGGCTGCGCCTCCGCATCGATCCCGATCCCGTCGTCCTCCACCGTGATGCCGACAGCCGATGTGTCGCGAAATGCGCGTAGGGTGACATGCCCGCCCGCGGGCGTGTACTTGATGGCGTTGTCGACCAGGTTGGCCAGCACCTGCCGCATGCGGCTGCGATCGACGTGCACGTGCAGGCCAGGCGGGACGCGGACGGTGAAGGCGATGTCCTTCGCATCGGCCACGAGCGCGTAGACCTCGGCCACGTCGCGCGCCAACTCGTCCACGGGCACCGTCTCGCGCTGCAGTTGCATGGCGCCCGTCTCGGCCTCGGCCACATCCATGATGGCGTTGAGCGTCTCCAGCACGGCGTCGGAGGCTTCCAGCGTGTCCGCGAGGGCGTCGCGCAGGGCGTCGGCGTCGTCGGCGTGGCGGAGGGCGAGCTCGGCGCGGCCGCGCAGCCGCGTCATGGGCGTGCGCAGGTCGTGCGCCACGTGGTCGAGCGTATCGCGCATGCCGCTCACGAGGCGTTCGATGCGGGCCAGCATCCGGTTGAAGAGATGCACCATCTCGGCAAACTCGCCGCGCATGTCGTCCGCTGGCGCGCGGGTGTGCACGTCGCCCGTCTCGATGATGGCCTGAAACGTGCGCACGAGCTGGCGGGCCGGCCGGAGCGCGCGGTAGGCGAGGAGCGTCCCGCCGAGCAGGGCGAGCAAAATCACGGGCACCGCCGTCGTGAGAAAGACGGACTGCATCGAGTTCAGCACATCGGCGCGGAGGTCGGCGTCCATCCCCACTTGCAGCACGCGGTCGGGCGAGAGGCGGAGCGCGTAGGCGGCCAGCGGGTCGCCGTCCTCGGCCGTGCCCAGCGGGATCCAGGCCGCGTCGTCGGGCAGCGGACGACCCCGGAGCGCATCCAGATCCGCGGGGCGCCAGTTGTCCGGGTTGTAGAGCAGCAGCGTGCGGCCGGCGTCGTCAAGGAGGCGCACGAGGACCTCCTGCCGGCGCTCGTCGGAGGCGGCATCGTCGAGGGTCGCCTGCAGGGCCTCAGCGCCGCCCTGCCGGTACGCCACGGCCAGCTCTTGCGCCTGGGCTTCCATGAACGCGCGGTCCGGCTGCTGCAGGAAGTAGATTAGCAGCCCGTACGCCAGTGCGGCCAGGAGCGCCACGCTGGCGGTGAACAGCACGGCATAGCCCGCCACGAGCCGGACGCCGAGCGTCTGCGCCTGCCACTGGTGGCGGACGCGCTCCACGGCGCCGCGCAGGACGGAGCCGGTGGACCGATCAGGGGACGCGGAGGACATAGCCCGCACCTCGTACCGTGTGAATCAGCTTCGGCTCAAAGCCCTCGTCGACTTTGCTGCGCAGCCGGTGGACGAGCACTTCGACCACGTTCGTCTGCGGCGTAAAGTCGAAGTCCCAGACGTGCTCCAGGATCATCGTCTTGGAGGTGACTTGTTCGGGGTGGCGCATCAGGTATTCGAGCAGCGAAAACTCGCGCGGTCGCAAGTCGATGGCCTCGCCATCGCGGGTGGCCGTGCGCTCCAGCAGGTCGAGCGCCAGCGGGCCGGCCGTGAGGCGTGTGGGCTCCGTGGTGCCGCTCCCGCGGCGGATGAGCGCCTGCACGCGCGCCAGGAGCTCGGCAAACGCGAACGGCTTCGTGAGGTAGTCGTCGCCGCCCGCCTGCAAGCCCTTCACGCGCTCGTCGACCGAGCGCTTGGCGCTGAGGATGAGCACCGGCGTCGAGACGCCCCGCTGCCGCAGGCTCTGGATGAGATCGAGCCCGCCCCGCCGCGGCAGCATGAGATCGACCACCGCCGCGTCGTACGGCTGGTTCAGCGCGTAGCGAAAGCCCTCCTCGCCATCGGCCGTGTGATCGACGGCATAGCCGGCTTCCTCCAGCCCCTGCCGCACGAAGTCGGCGATGTGCGGATCGTCCTCGACGACGAGAATGCGCATGGTTGGCGACAACAGCCTAGAGGTCGGTGACGCGATCTGTACTTGGCGCTGAGCGCGTTGTTGCTGGGCGGCTATCGCACCGCCGAAAACTCAAATTGCGGCCGTGGCGTGCAGGCGCGGGATGATGGCGCGGCCGATGCGCTGGACCTCTTCTCGCATCGGGCTGCACGGCACGAGGACGGGGTCGATTCCGGCGTCGGCGGCGGCCTGGGCGACCAGCCGGTTGCAGTCGAGGGTCGGCGGCACGCTCTCGTCCTCGACGGTGCGGAGCCAGCCGCGAAAGAGGGAAAGCCCGATGCCAAGATCGATCATGGATGAGGAATAGTTTGGAGTCGGAAAGGGCGTTGGGGCAGACCAGCGGTCTGCCCGTACAGCGGTGGGGAAGGCTATGCGCTGGCCGGCGCGGTGGCGGCGCGTTCGCGCTCGCGCTGGAGGAGGTCGGCGACGGCGGCCATGCCGCTGAGACCGTGCTTTTCCTCGACCTCCGGTGCGTAGTTCGTCGTGCTGTTGATGTCGTACGTCCAGCACCGGCCCTCGGCATCTTCAATGAACTCGATGCCCGCAATGTCGATCTGCTCGCGCCGGAGAAACCGTGCATACCGGTCAATGAGGGCAGCGGGCACGTCCTCTCGGAGGGCGAAGAGGGAGGCGTCGCCGTCGATGGCGTGGCGCTCCTCCTCGCTGCGGCAGGCCTCGGCGGGGCACAGCTCGAAGCCGTCGCTCGTGTCGGACGTGATGGCGTACTGCAGCGTGCCGTCCACGAACTCGCAGCGCGTAATAAACGGCTCGGCGGCCTCGATGTATTGTTGCAGCAGCGTGATGTGGGCCGGCGGCGGGGTCCAGTCGCCCGCTTTGACGGCGGCCTCGAACGCCTCGACGGTCCGGAAGAGCTGCACGCCGAGCCCCTTGCCGCCGCGGTTATGTTTCGTGATGAACGGCGTCGGGAAGTCCTGGGCCGCGGCCACCAGGGCCTCGGGGCCCCCGGCTATAGCGCGCGTCGCGGGTGTGCGGATGCCGGCCTGCTCCAGTGCGGCGTGCTGCTGTACCTTGCTGATCTCCAGCTCGAAGGCGTGCAACCCGTTGATGACGCGGCGGCCGTGCCGCTCCAGCCAGGCAAGGAGCTGCCGCGTGTGCTCGACGCTTGCCGTGTGGCCGCGCGTGTGTGACGACGCGCTCATCCGGTTCAGGAAGACGCCTTCCGGCGGTGCCTCGGTCACGTCGAAGTGGCCCTCGTGAATAACCGCCTCGTCGTACGGCACGTCGGCCCTATCGAGGGCGGCCCGGAGCGGAGGCATCCAGTCGTCGTTCTCGTAAATAATGTGGGCGTGCATCAGGCGGCGGGCTAGGGTTCATGAAAAAGCCCCTCGGCCGGGGAGGCCAAGGGGCTGTGCAACAGAAGAAAACGTCGAACGCGTCAGCGGGGCAGGCGGCGTTCCGGCAGGGCAGGAGCAAGGCGGGTTATCATCGGACAACATGCTCCCCCCAGGGCCGGTCGGCGGCAGGACATCTCATAGCACGCTCGGGTACCGCGGGGCGGCACGAGGAGTTCCAGCGGACTGCGCGCCGCCCCGCGGCACGGCTCACGAGGTCGTGCAGTCGACGTTCTGGAAGGTGTCGTCCCAACACGCCGGCTCGCCGTTGTTGTAGGCCGGAGCCACGATGGAGCCGGCTTTTGTTTCGGCATCCCACATCACCGTGACGACGGTGTTGCCCGTATCGGCCACCCGTGTCCACTCGAACGTGCGCTGCGTGCCGTCGACGGCGTACCGCACGCTGTCGCCGGCGTTTTCTTCGGCCGTGTCGGGCACGCTGAAGGTGATTGCTTTTTGGGTGTCGCTGGTCACCGTGAAGTCGGCGTCGAGCACGCGCGTCCGTTCCCCGTCGATCCGGTAGAAGAGGGACCACGAGCCGGACGCGCCATCGAGGGCCGTTTCTGCCGTGTACAGCTCGAAGTCCTCCAGCGCTTCGCCCTGTTCCGGGTTCGGCGCCGTGACCTGCATGCTCCACGCGACGGTGCTACCGTCCGGCGTGCCCTCCAGCCGGAAGCTCACGTTCTGGTTCAGCGTGTCGGCGGTGGCGTCCCAGGTCCACGTGCCGTCTTCAACGACCGGGTCGGCCTGAAGGGCTGCCGCCGTGACGGCCGAGGGAATGATTAGGTTGGCCTTGACGAGCAGCGACACGGGCCACACGCGCAGGGCCGCGTTGGTGAAGTGGGCGTACTCGCCGGTCTTCGCAGCGGTCGACGAACCAGGGGTTGGGGTGCTAAACAGGTCCGTGTTCAGCTCGAAGGCGTCCGGGGTCGGCACGCTGGGCGGGGCGTCGGTCGTTCCCATACCACCGCTGTCGCACCCGGTCAGGGTCAGCGCCAGCACGGCCAGGCCGAAAAGCGGGGCGAGAAGCAGGCGAGAGCGATTCATAGTGCACCGGAGATTTATGGAAAAAAGGCGGGCGGAAACGAAACTGATCGATGAGCGGGCGTGATACACCGCGCACCATGGAATCAGAGGAAAAACCGTGCCCGCGTAACGTTCCGTCCGAGCGGGCGGGCAACTGTAGAATCTGTTCTGATTTTGAATCGGATGGCGCGAGTGAGCAACGATGCGGCGAAAATCGGACCGTGATCGCGGTCCGTAGTGGGACTCCGGCCCCGCATGAGGCCGCAGCCCGACGGACGCCGGTAAATCGGGGGCGATGTGCAGCCCGTCGGAGCCGCGCGGATCGCGCGGGTGGATGGAGATTTCGTACCATGTGCCACGTCTTCTCCGGGGAGAAATGTCCCAAGCAAGCCGAATCCACGCGCCAAACGCTGTGCCGCGGGAACCACGGAGGGGTGCCGCCGTGGACTTGAAGCGCGCAAATCTACCATTCGCTTCCAGCGCACCATTTTTGATCTGCCCATGCCTCGCATTCCAAACGTTGCCGCCCTCGTTCTTGCCATCTGCGTGCTCGCAAGCTCCGGCCTCGCCTGCGCCCAATCCTCGGGCGAGACGGACCTGGACCGCGAGCGGCTCATCGAAAACCTAAAGCTGCAGATTCCGCAGTTGCGCCAGGCGCAGTCGATCACCGTCGGGCCGGTGACGTCGAGCGAGGTCCCGGGCTTCCGGCAGACGACGCTCACCATCAACAACCGCAATCAGGTGCCGGCCCTCGTGCGGGACGACGGCCAGCAGCTGCTGTTGCTTGCTGCGCCGCCCGTCGATGCAAGCCGCTCGATCGCCGAGGTGCAGGCGGAGATGGATGCCGAGGCCGAAGAGCGCGAGGCCACGCTGTCCGAAGCTGCCGGGGCAATGCCGGTCCGCGGCGCCGCGGACGCGCCTGTCACGATGATTGCGTTCTCCGACTTCCAGTGCCCGTACTGCAAGCAGAGCACGTCGCTCATCGACGCGGTGCTGGACGCTTATCCGGAGCAGGTCAACTTCGTCTTTCTCCACTTCCCGCTCCCGAACCACGGCTGGGCGAAGCCGGCCTCCATCGCGGCGCAGTGCGCGGCCCGGCAGAGCGACGACGCCTTCTGGACGCTCCACGACGCGTACTTTGCCAACCAGGGGCAGATTACGGAGGCCAACGTCATCGATCAGGCGGAAGGCTTCCTCCAGGGGGCCGACCTCGACATGGCGCAGTGGCGCACCTGCGCCACCGATGAGGCCTCGGGGGCCCACCAGACGGCCCGGCAGGTCGTGGAGCAGGCCCTTCGAACCGGCGAGCAGCTCGGCGTCCGCGGCACGCCCACCTTCTTCATCGACGGCGAGTTGATGCAGGGGCCGCGCAGCGTGGAGTCGTTCGGCGCCCGCATCGAAGCGGCCGCCTCGGAGTAGCTGCCAGGGCGCCGGCCGCCCTACGCCGACGCCTCGTGCCGGGTCGTCACGTGCTGAGGATCGGATCCGGCGCGGAGCACCATCGTCTCGGTAGTGTGGATGGCCCGGTCCGGATCGTGGCGCACGCCGCGCAGCACAGGGCCGTTCGTCACGCCCGTGAGCGTCATGGTTACCGCCTTGGTGCGTACGAGGTCGGTCGGGCCGAGCGTCCGGCCGAGCACGTCCCTTAGATTGGGGGCCTGCGCGATCCGGCGTCGTTCGGCCGCCGATTGCGGGGCCAGTCGCACGCGCATGGCGCCGCCCACCACCCGTTGTGCGGCCGCGGCAAGCACGCCCTCGGGCGCCCCGCCGGTTCCCCAGAGCAGGTCGATCGGGGCATCGCGGGCTGCGGCGCGTCCTCTGAGGGCGAGCAGCGCAAAACTGAGGTCGCCATCCGCAAAGAGCCGCACCTGGGCGCCACTGCGGCGGAGCGCGCGGACGAGCGCCTCGTGGCGGGGCCGCTGCTGCACGGCGATCCGCAGGTCCTGCGGGCGGAGGCGTAGCGCGTCGGCCACGGCACCCACCACGGCCCGCGGCGCGGCATCCAACGAAAGCGCCTCCGCCGCAGCGGGCGGACCGATCAGCTTCTCCATGTAGAATGCGCGGCCAAGGGGCAAAAAGCTGTCGGGCGGGGCCAGCGCGAGCACAGACAGCGCGCCGGGCGCATCGTTCGCGGCCAGTTGGGTACCCTCCAGCGGGTCGACGGCCACCTCCATCGCCGCGCCGCGCTCCGGGCCGAGGCGCTCGCCGGGGGCCAGGTAGGGCGCGTCGTCCTTCTCCCCCTCGCCGATGACCACGTGCCCGCGGAAGGGCGCCTTCGCAAACGCCCGGCGCAGGGCGGCCACCGCGGCGGCATCGGCCGCGTCCTTATCGCCCCGGCCGACCCACGGGCGGCAGGCCCGGGCAGCGGCTTCGGTGAGATGGCGGGCGCGTGTCGCGAGCACGTGAGGCGGGGCGGAGGGCACGAAACGGTAGGTCGTCGGAGGGTGGGGCACCCACAGGATACGCGTTGCAGGCCTCGAATGCAGCCCCTGCGATGGACCGTCCCGGTGAGGCGATTCCGGTGGCGGCTCCGGGGAGGCGGCTGTATCTTAGGGCAGCCAGAGCGCGCCGCGCCGTGCTCGGCGTCGGCCGGTGCACATTTGCTCTTTCGATCCAGCACCGCAAGCTCTATTATTCAGAGGGAAGTAACGCGTTCTTCGCTGCCCACGCAATCAGGAAATCGGATGCCACCCATGGGTTCATTCAGACGGGTTACGTTGTGCCTCGCCGTTGCACTCTGCGCCGTCGTGCTGACGCCGCTGTGGGGTCCCGCGGCGGCGCAGCCGTCGGCCGACGACGTCGTCCGCGTCGGCATCATCGGGTTGGACACGTCGCACAGCCCGGCGTTCACGGAACTGATCAACACCTCCGACGCGGGCCTGTTTGGCTCGTTTAAGGTGGTTGCGGCCTATCCGAAGGGCAGCCTGGTCATCGAATCCAGCTACAGCCGCATCCCGGAATATACGGAAGCGGTGCAGGGCTTCGGCGTGGAGATCGTCGATTCCATCGAAGCGCTCCTCGACCGGGTCGATGTGGTGCTGCTAGAAACCAACGACGGCCAGCGGCACCTGGAGCAGGTGCTGCCCGTGCTGGAAGCCGGCAAGCCCGTCTTCGTCGACAAACCCATCGCGGCATCGCTGGCGGATGCCGTCCGGATCTTCGACGCGGCGGAGGAGCACGGCGTGCCGCTGTTCTCCGCGTCGTCGCTCCGCTACGCGAAGAACGCCCTGGCCGTGCGGCGCGGCGAGCAGGTCGGCGAGGTCGTGGGCGCCACGACGTATAGCCCCGCCCTTCTCGAACCGCATCATCCAGACCTGTTCTGGTACGGCATTCACGGCGTGGAGCTGCTCTACACCGTGATGGGCACAGGCTGCGAGACGGTCACCCGCGTGTCCACGGACGGCACCGACGTGGTCGTGGGCACGTGGGGCGACGGCCGGATCGGCACGTTCCGCGGCATGCGCACGGGCCCGCACGACTACGGCGGCACGGCGTTCGGCGCCGAGGAGATCGTCCCGCTCGGCCCGTACCAAGGCTATGAGCCACTGGTGGAGGACATCCTGACCTTCTTCAAGACGGGCGAGCCGCCCGTGAGCCGCGAAGAGACGCTCGAAATCTACGCCTTCATGGCCGCGGCGGACGCGAGCAAGCGGCAGGGCGGAGCGCCCGTGCGCGTCCAGCGCGTGCTGGACGACGCTTACGCCGCGGCATCCCAAAGCAACTGATTCCAACACCTCCACAGGCTGCCTTCAATTATGGTTGATGTGGCGTCCATCACCACGGAACAAGAGCTCGTCGACCGGCTTTCCGCGCCGTACCCGGAAGACGTTGATATGGCGCGCCGCCTTGACGGCGACGTGCTCGTGCTCGGGGCCGGCGGTAAGATGGGACCCACCCTCGTCCAGCGGATCGTGCAGGCCGTCGAGCAGGCAGGCACCGACGTGACGGTTTACGCCGTCTCTCGCTTCTCCGACGACGAGAAGCGCGCACGCCTCGACGCCCTCGGCGCCGAGACCGTGGCGGCGGACCTCCTCGACGAGCAGCAACGCGCCGCCCTGCCGGACGGCCGAAACGTGATCTACCTCGTCGGGATGAAGTTCGGGGCCACGGGCCAGGAGCCGCTCACCTGGGCCATGAACGCCTACCTGCCCGGGCGCGTCGCCGAGCGGTTTGCCGACGCCCGCATCGTCGCCTTCTCGACGGGCAACGTCTATCCGCCCACGCCGGTCGCCTCCGGTGGGCCGACGGAAGACGATCCCGTCGGGCCCGTCGGCGAGTACGCGCAGTCGTGCCTCGGGCGGGAGCGCATCTTCCAGCACTTTGCCCGGCGCAACGCCACGCCCACGTGCCTGCTGCGGCTCAACTACGCCGTCGAGGCGCGCTACGGCGTGCTGCTTGACATCGCGCAGAAGGTGTACCACGGGGCGCCCGTGTCGCTGGACATGGGCTACGTGAACGTGATCTGGCAGGGCGATGCCAACTCGGTCTGCTTCCGCGCGCTGGCGCGGTGCGACGTGCCCGCGGAGATCCTCAACGTGACGGGCCCCGAGATCCTCGCCGTGCGCGACCTGGCCGAGGCCTTCGCCGAGCGGTTCGGTCGCTCGGTCACCTTCACCGGCAGCGAGCAGGACACGGCGCTGCTCAACGACGCGCGCCGCGCCCATCGCCTGTTCGGGGCGCCGCGCGTGTCCGTCGGCGCGGTCATCGATCTGATCGCCCGCTGGGTGGAGCGCGAGGGCACGACGCTTGGCAAGCCGACCAAGTTCGAGGTGCGCGACGGCCAGTTTTGAGAAGCCCCACCGGGCTCAAACGGACCATGGTTCATCAATCCCTCCCCTGAGTATGCAGATCGAGATGGTGCGCGACACGTTGCTGGAGGGGCACGTCATCCCGGCGCATCCGCTGGCACTGACGCCCGATCGCACGCTGGACGCGCGCCATCAGCGCGCACTGACGCGCTACTACCTGGCCGCCGGCGCAGGCGGACTCGCCGTGGGCGTGCACACGACGCAGTTCGAGATTCACGATCCGGACGTCGGTCTCTACGAGCCGGTGCTCGAACTGGCCATGGACGAGGTGGAGCGCGCCGAACGCCGCCCCGTCATGATCGCCGGCCTCGTCGGCACGACCGAGCAGGCGGTGGCCGAGGCCCGCACGGCCCGTGCGCTGGGCTACGACGGCGGGCTTCTGAGCCTCGCCGCGTTCCCGGACGCCCCCGTCGACGCCCTCGTTGAGCATGTAAAGACCGTCGCGGACGTGCTGCCCGTCTTCGGCTTTTATCTGCAGCCGGCCGTGGGCGGCCGCCGGCTCCCGTACGCCTTCTGGCGGCGCTTCGCCGAGGTGGAGAACGTCGTCGGCATCAAGATCGCACCCTTCGATCGGTACGAAACGATCGACGTCGTCCGCGCCGTGACGGACGCCGGGCGGCTCGACGACATCGCGCTCTACACGGGCAACGACGACACCATCGTCGTGGATCTCTTGACCGAGTTTCCGCCCGAGGGCGCGCGCATCGCCGGCGGCCTCTTGGGCCACTGGGCCGTGTGGACGAAAAGCGCCGTCGAGCTCCTCGACGAGATCAAGGCCGTGCGCCGCGCCGGTGGACCCGTGCCTCGCGAACTGCTGACGCGCGCAGCCGAAATCACGGATGCCAACGCGGCGTTCTTCGACCCGCAGCACCAGTTCGCCGGCTCGATCGCCGGCATCCACGAGGTGTTGCGGCGTCAGGGGCTCCTCCGCGGGCGCTGGACGCTGAATCCCGACGAGACGCTCTCGCCGGGGCAGATGGACGCCATCGACCGCGTGTACGCTGCCTATCCGCACCTGAACGACGACGACTTTGTTCGCGCGCACCTGGACGAGTGGCTGGCATGAGCAGCGAGACGACATCAACCGAGCCGCTGTCGCCCACGTTGTGGCAGCGCCTCAAGCAGGTGGGGCCGGCCCTCGTTTTGGCGACGGTCGTGTTGGGGCCAGGCACGCTTACGCTGAGCACCATCGCCGGCAGCGTGTACGGCTACCAGCTGCTGTGGGTGCCGGTCGTCACGACGGTCTTTATGATCACCTACACGTGGATGTCGGCCCGGATCGGGCTCGTCACGGGGCAGACGCTGTTTCAGGTGACGCGGCGCAAGTACGGCCGCGGCCTGGCCCAGGTCGGCGGCACGTTTGGCTTCTTGGCCATCCTGGCCTTCCAGGCGGGCAACACGGCAGCGATCGGCTTCGCGGCCGAGGCCCTGTTCGGGGGCCCCGTGCGGGGCTGGGCCGCCGCGTTCGTTGCGCTCGCGCTCGGCCTCCTGCTGCTCCCGAACCTCTACGACAAGGTCGAGCTGCTCGTCAAAGTCGTCGTCGGCCTGATGATCGTCACCTTCGTGGGGACGGTGTGGATGGTGGGCATCGACGCCGAGCAGGCCGCCGCCGGGCTCGTCCCGGGATTCCCCGACACGGAGGCCGTTTTCCTGGCGCTCGGCATCGCCGCGACCACCTTTTCGATCGTGGCCGCTGTGTACCAGACCTACCTCATGCAGGAGAAAAACTGGGGGCCGGAGCAGCTGTCGATCCAGGGCTTCGAAAGCTTTCTCGGGATCGGCATCCTCGGGACGATCGCCATCATCGTGTTGCTTACGAGCGCGGGGGCCCTCTACGGTACGGGCAATCCCACGTTTTCGGCGCAGGAGATGGCCAGCCAGCTGGCGCCGCTCGTCGGACCGGCGGCCTTCTACCTGTTTACCATCGGTTTCTTCTTCGCGACGCTCTCGTCGCTGGTCGTCAACCCGCTCATCGGCGGCACGCTGATGGCCGACGGGTTCGGGCAGGCGGCGGCGATGGACGGCCGGCCGGTGAAGGTGTGGACCGTGCTGGCGCTGGCCTGTGGACTCGTCCCCGTGCTCCTCTTCAAAGGCTCGCCCGTCGAACTGCTTCGGATCGCGCAGGGATTCGCGGTGGTGGCCTTTCCGGTTCTCGGCTACCTGGTCCTGTCCATCGCCGGGGACCGCGACGTGATGGGGGCACACGCCAACCGGACGTGGGTGCATGGAGTCGCCCTCGTCGGGTACCTCACCATCCTCGGGATCGTCGTCAACTACGTCCGGCAGATCATCGAGACGAGCTGGTTTTGATGGCGCGAAGAGGGCGCATGCGATCCACGCGGAAACCCATTCACGAACACGAGGACGAGATGCGATGACACCACCTAACCACGATAAGGGCGAGTCGCGGCGGCAGTTCGTCAAAAAGGCCGGTGCGCTGGCCGGGCTCTCCGCGGCCGGACTATCCTCGCTTGCCTGGACCTCCCATCGAGACCCTCCATCCACCATGCCGATTCGTATCCAGCACGTCGATTCGAACTTCGAGCGCGAGCCGCTCGCGCATCCATTTGGCTTCAAAGGCGGCTATCTGACAGAGCTGTGGCAGACGGTGGCGCTGATGGAGAGCGCCTCCGGCCATGCGACGGTCGGGTTGGGCACGCAGAGCGTCCTGTGGGCGGACTCCAGCGTCTTCGCAGCGCACACCGAGAGCGGCGGCAACGCGCTCATGTTCGCGCTCACCGAGCGGGCCCTGCAGATCGCCAAGGGTACGTCCTTCGAGACGCCCATCGACTTGATCGAAGGCCTCGTGGACGAGCTCCTGCCCTACGCCCGGCAGCTCACGGGCGACGCTGCGCTGCAGAAGACGTTCGTGCTCAACGCCCTCGTGCCGGTCGATCATGCGGCCTGGCTGCTCTACGCGCGGGAAAATGACATCCAGGATTTCGATGCGATGATCCCTGACGCCTACCGGCCGGGCCTCGCTCACCGGCACGACCGCGTGGCGAGCATTCCCGCCTTCGGCTACGAGGCGCCGCTGGACGATATCGAGGCCGCGGCCGAGGCCGGCTACTACTTCATGAAGATCAAGATCGGTCAGCCGGGCACGCAGGCCGAAATGCTGGCGAAAGACCAAGAGCGGCTCACGGCGATCCACGGCGTGCTCGGCGATTTGCGCACGCCCTACACGGAAAGCGGGAAGATCCCCTACTACCTCGACGCGAACGGGCGGTACGCGTCGAAGGACACGCTGCGCCGCCTCCTGGACCATGCCGACCGGATCGGCGCGCTGGAGCAGATCGTGATCGTGGAGGAGCCGTTCCAGGACGACGTCGAGGGCGACGTCAGCGGATTCCCCGTGCGGATCGCGGCGGACGAGAGCGCCCACACGGGCGAAGAGACGCGGCGCGTTATCGAGCAGGGCTACGGGGCCATCGCGCTGAAGCCCATCGCCAAGACGCTCAGCATGACGCTGCAGATGGCGCAGGTGGCCGTCGAGCACGACGTGCCCTGCTTCTGCGCGGACCTGACGGTGAATCCCATTCTGGTCGACTGGAACAAGAACGTGGCGGCCCGGCTGCCCCCGTTCCCCGGATTTAAGACGGGGCTCATGGAGACCAACGGCCACCAGAACTACGAGCACTGGGATCAGCTGACCTCGTACCACCCGCAGGCCGGCGCCGCGTGGACGCAGACGCAGGACGGCGTCTTTCGGGTGGGCGACGACTTCTACGCCACGAGCGGCGGCATCTTCGCCCCGCCGGAGCACTACCGGAATCTCGTCCGGGCGAGCGGGTGAGGAATATACCGTGCGAGGGTTGCCGCCAGATCAGTGCACGTGCTGACGATCGCGGTGCCAGTGGGTAGGGTGGTCGATGATGTACCGCCGAATGCATTCTAGCACCGCCCGATTCCGCACGATGCGATCGTAGAACCGTGGTTGCCAGGCAAAGTCCGGGCATCCGTTGCGACGCGCCCACCGCGTCACCGCCGATTTGC
>JAAAPH010000126.1 GCA_009908415.1 Bacteroidota bacterium | reverse complement strand
GTACCGGTGCTCGGCGGCGGCGCGCTTGCCGAGGGCGTCGTACGCCATGCCCTGCCGCAGCCGTCCGAGCGTGCCGTACGGACTCTCGGAGGCGCCGCCGGTAGTTAGCGCTTCGAGCTTCACCAGGTAATCGAGCGCCTCCTCGTAGGCATCGGTGCGCATCCGGTCGCGCGCGATGAAGTAGAGGGCCTGCTCGGCGAAGAACGCGTTGTACCCCGCTTGCTGCGCCTGATAGCGTTCCAGAATGGACTCGAAGATGCGCGTGGCCGCATTCCATCGGCCCCAGCGCAGGTAGACCCGCCCCTCGTAGCTGTGAAAGTACGGATTATCCGGATGCTGCTCGCGCAGCCATGAGGCGTATCGGCGGCTCCGCGCGAAGTCCTCCTCGTACAGATAGTGCACCTGCAGCAAGAAGTAGACGGCTTCGGTCTGGATGAACTGTCCATTCCGCGCGGCCATCCGAAGCTGTTGCAGCCCGCGCTCGCGGTTGCCGTCCGGCAGAAAGAACATGACGGCCTTGGCGAACGCGTAGTTTTCGGGGATGATGGCGGCATAGTAGTCGTACATTCCCTTGCCGAACACGTAGTCCGGATTGCTGGGCGCAAGCTGCCCCACCTTGCGCACGTCGCCGATGGCGCGCTTGCCATCGAGGATGGCCTTGAACCAATTCGCCCGGTTCGAGTGGAGGCGCGCCCGAAACCCGAGGGCCGCCCCCCGCAAAAACAGCGCGTCCAGATGGTCCGGATCGTCGTCCAGGATCGCATCGCACCGCGCGACGACTTCGTCCATCGCCGCGAAGAACGCCGCGTCGTGCGCCGTATTTGGTAGATTGAGCATGATCTCATTCCACCAGATGTTGAGCCCCTTCAGAAATGGCGCGACGGGATGGTCCGGGTAGCGGCGGCTGATTTCGTCGAAGATGGCCTTCGCCGGCTCGAACTTCATGTTGTAAAGCAGATTGAGGCCGCGCTGCCCCTCGGTGCGCACGAACCGGTCGGACAGGATCGACTCCTCGGGGTAGCGGGCGGCTGGGTCGGACGCACTATCGCCCGCCGCCGTATACGCCGTAGGACGCGGCGTTTGGGCCTGGGTCGGCGGAGGCGTCATCAGCGCCTCCGCGCCCAGCACCCCCACCCACACAATGGCGAAGAAGTAAGAGATCCGCATAGCAGCACGGCGCATCGGAAAAGGGCACAGCCAGGTTCCCGCGCTGGACGGGCAATCCGGGTACAGCACAAACAAAAAGGGCGCCGCCGGGTTCGGCAGCGCCCTGGTACAACGGTCAATCCGCCCTGATTATTTTTGCTGAAGCTGACGCGTGCCCGTGTACACGAGGCCGACGAAGATGATCTTGGCGAGGTCGATCAGTACGAAGCGGAGCCAGCCTTTGTCGATCGACTCCCACCACGTGGCGTGGTCGGCGGCGTAGTGGAGCCAGGTGACGCCGCACGTGAAGAGCACGAGGGACCCGCCGATCGTCGCGAGGATGCTGCCCGAGAGCGAGTTCCACCGCGTCGAGAGCGCGCCGATCACCGCCGCCACGGCGGGCCACGCCAGGAGGTACCCGGCGGAGGGTGCGCTCATCAGGTACGAGAGGCCGTACCCCTCGCCGGCATAGACCGGGATGAAGAGCCCCATGGCGATGTACAGCAGTTGCGCGAGGAGGCCGTTGCGCCAGCCCAGGTACAGGCCGCTGCCGTACACGGCCAGCGTCTGGAGCGTGATGGGCACCTCCCACAGGTAGATGTGCACGTTGAACTGCGCACCCAGCGCCGTGAGTAGCGCGAAGCCCGTGACGCCCACCGCCTGCGTGACCGCGGAGGCCTCCTCGGCACGGAGGCGGTCGACGAGGGCGGTGCGGGGGGTTTGAAGTTGAAGCAGTTGATGCATGGAATCCAGAGGGAGGATTGGTCGTGGGCAACGGGGCGAGTGATGGTCCGAACCACCGGCGATGATACAAAGGCGCCGCCATAAGTTCCACCGGGGCACACCGCCCGAAATGGGAACGAAGGCGTTGGCGCGGATGAATTCTCGATCATACTGTGCCAGCACGTCGCAACCCGCTGTGAGGATGCAGGTACGAGTCGGCGCACCTTGTTGCATCCGGCTTCTACCCCATGTCGTCCTCTCCCCGCGACGACGCGTTCATTCGACTGCGCGACGTCTCGAAACGATACCAGATGGGCTCCACGCCCGTCCATGCGCTCGACAGCGTCACCCTCGACCTGCCGCAGGGGCAGTTCGTGGCCATCACCGGCCCCAGCGGCTCGGGCAAGTCGACCCTCCTCCACCTGCTCGCCGCACTCGATACGCCCACGTCCGGCTCCGTCGCGGTGGGCGAGTGGCAGCTCGGCGCACTCGACCGGGACGCGCAGGCGGCCTACCGACGGTCGATGGTGGGCATCGTCTTCCAGCAGTTTCACCTCGTCCCCACGATGACGGCGCGGCAGAATGTGGCGCTGCCGCTGATCCTGGCGGGCGTCGCGCCGGAGGTTCGCCAGCCGCGCGCCGACGAGTGCCTGGCCATCGTGGGCCTCGCCGACCGCGCCGACCACCGGCCGTCGGAGCTCTCCGGCGGCGAACAGCAGCGCGTGGCCATCGCCCGGGCTCTCGCCCCGGACCCGCCCGTCCTGCTGGCCGATGAGCCGACCGGTAACCTTGACGCTGACACCGGCGCACAGATCGTGCACCTGCTGGAAGACGTTCATCGCGATCAAGGGCGCACGGTGATCGTCGTCACCCACCACTTTGCCGAGGTCGAAGCCGTCACCGAGCGCCGCATCCAGTTGCGCGATGGGCGCGTGGCGAACGACCGCGCCCGCGCCCCCTCTACCGAGGCCGCCTGACCCGCGAATTTCCGTCAAAGCACTTCGACCGATTCCCTGCGGCTTGTATGTTGTGCACCGCATTGCGACATGCTGACCTCACCATCCCCGCCTCCCATGAAACGCTTCGAAGAGCTCTTCGCCGAATTGCAGCACAAGGTGGCCACCAACGATCCCCATTCCGGCACTGTGCAAGCCGTGCAGGACGGGCGTCATGCCATCGGCAAGAAGATCTTGGAGGAAGCCGGCGAGGTGTGGATGGCCGCCGAACACGAGGGCCGCGAGCGGACCGCCGAGGAAATCTCGCAGCTCCTGTACCACGTGCAGGTCATGATGCTCGCCTGCGACCTGGACCTCGACGACGTGTACCGCCACCTGTGAATCGGCGAGACAAGGAGCGGATGATCTTCTTCGATCCGCCGCCTCTTCGTCTCCCCGATTCCCCATCCTCCCTCTCCCACACACCCAACCACTCTCCCCCACCCAGCCCATGATCCAAGTCGCCCTGCCCAACAAAGGCGCCCTCTCGGATGACGCCGTCGAACTCTTCCGCGCCGCCGGCTACCGCTGCCGCCGCCGCGGCCGCGAGCTCATGGTGCGCGACGCGCACAACGAGGTCGAGTTCATCTTCCTGCGCCCGCGCGACATCGCGACGTATGTGAGCAACGGCATCTTGGAGGTCGGCGTGACGGGGCGCGACCTCATGCACGACAGCGAGGCCGACGTAGAGGTGCTCATGCCGCTGCGCTTCGGGGCGGCGCGCTTCTGCTACGCCGTGCCCAAGGAGAGCACCATGACGCCGGACACGTTTACGAGCGATACGCGCATCGCCACCTCATACACGAACCTGGTCGCGCAGGACCTCGAACAGCGCGGCATCGACGCGACCGTCGTCCCGCTCGACGGTGCCGTGGAGATCTCCATCGAGCTGGGCGTGGCCGACGCGATCGCCGACGTGGTGCAGACGGGCCGCACGATCGATGAGGCCGGCCTGAAGATCACCGGTGACCCGATTCTGGAAACGCAAGCCATCTTGATTGCCCAGAACGGCACGACGGCCGACCTGGACGCCGTGCAGCTTCTCGTGGAGCGGGTGCGCGGCATCCTCGTGGCGCGCGAGTACGTGATGGTCGAGTACGACCTCCCGAAGGATCAGTTGGAGAACGCGCGCGCGATCACGCCGGGCATCGAGTCGCCCACCATCTCGCCGCTGAGCCGCGACGGCTGGCTCGCCGTAAAGGCGATGGCGCGTGAGGAGCACATCAACCGCATCATGGACGACCTCACGGCGCTTGGCGCGAAGGGCATCATTATCACCGACATCCGCACCTGCCGGATCTGACCGCGTGTGGGCGTTTGTATGTCTGAACGGTTGAACGTATGACCGTCACTCACCCCCTCCTCCATTCTCCTCTCTCCCCTTCCTGAGTACACTGTGCGTCTCGCGGATCTCATCACACTGGCCTGGGATAACCTGTGGCGCAACCGCGGCCGCAGCGTACTGACGCTCGTCGGCGTGATGATTGGCGTGGCGGCGCTGCTCACGCTGCTGGCCTACGGGTCGGGCCTGCAGCAGAACGCGCGGCAGGAGTTCAATGCGCTGGAGCTGTACAACACGTTCCGCGTCACGTCCAGCCCGAACCCCATTTCAGGCCCCGGCGACCTCGCCTTCCAGATGCAGCAGGATCGGCCCGACACGGCGGAGGCCGTGCCCCTCACCGACTCGCTCATCGCCGACATCGAATCCCTCGACGGGGTGCGCGTCGCCTACCCGGAGATTGGCTTTCCATCGCAGGTGATCGCGAATGACCGCACGATCATCGCCAATGCGGAGGCCATCCCGATGGCGTTTGGCGACATCGCCGCGTACCAGCCCGCGGTCGGCCGGTTC
>JAAAPH010000080.1 GCA_009908415.1 Bacteroidota bacterium | reverse complement strand
GGTAATGCCGGCACGGACCCGCCGAGCGACTACCTCGGCACGAGCGACAACACGCCGCTGGAGCTGCGCGTGAACGACACGCGTGGATTGCGCCTGGAGCCGTTTACGTTGAACAGCCGAATCCAAGTAAACGTCGTTGGAGGCAACCCGGAGAACCGTATTGAGGACGGCGCGAGCGGCACGACGGTTGGAGCGACGATCGCGGGTGGGGGGTCGACGGTCGGGTCAACACCCGCTCCCAACGTCGTGTCAAGCAGTTACGGCACCATCGGGGGAGGGTTTGACAACACGGCGAGTGGCTTTGCGGCTACCATCGGCGGAGGGACCGACCACACAGCGAGCTTCTCATATGTCACGATTGGGGGCGGCCAAGGCAATACCGCGAGTGAGCTTTGGGCCACGGTCGGTGGGGGACAGAGCAACATCGCGAGCGCGCAGTTGTCGACGGTTGGTGGGGGGCTGGGCAATGAGGCCAGCGGTAATTATGCCACGGTTGGAGGCGGTGGCGGTCTCGAAGCAGACGATGAACACAACGTAGCCAGCGGGGTCCGGAGCACCATCGGCGGCGGGGGCGGTCACTCCGCCAGCGGTGAAGAGTCGACCGTTGGGGGCGGGTTCAACAACAATGCGATCGGTGGTGGAGGGACCATTGGAGGGGGAGAGAATAACGTGGCGGGGGGCGGTTATGCCACCATTGGCGGTGGCTTCGAAAACGCGGCCGGTGCGGATGATGACAGCTTTGCTACCATCGGTGGGGGTGGCTCGAACAGGGCGGGCGATAGGGCCACCGTGGGCGGCGGCTTCTTCAATAGGGCAAACGGTGATTACGCCACCATCGGTGGGGGCGACAGCAACGAAGCCAGCGGCCCGCGCAGCACGGTGGGCGGCGGGGATGCCAACATCGCGAGCGGCGATCGCTCGACCATCGGCGGCGGCCTCGACAACGAAGCGAACTCCGACGAGGCCACGGTGGGCGGCGGCAACGCCAACACGGCCAGTGGGCTGCAGAGCACGGTGGCGGGAGGAAATCAGAATACCGCCGGCGGGAATTACGGTGCCGTGGCAGGCGGCCTGAATAACACGGCAGGCGATGCGTTGGCCACGGTCGGCGGCGGTGGGATCAACCGGGCCCTCGGCGCGGGCGCGACGGTCAGCGGCGGCGGCAACAACACGGCGTCGGGCACGTCGGCGGTCGTCAGTGGCGGCGAAAACAACACGGCGGCGGGCAACTACGCCACGGTGCCCGGCGGGCGGCGGAGCGAGGCGCGGGGCGACTACAGCTTCGCGGCCGGGTACTACGCCCGCGTGGAGGACGTGCACAGCGGCACATTCGTGTGGTCGGATGCCTCCCAGTCACTGGCCGACTCGCTCGTCTCAACGGACGATAACCAGTTCGTAGTACGCGCCAGTGGCGGCTTCTGGCTCGGGAGCGGCAGCACGCAGCCGCCCGCCGGCGGGCTGACCCACTTCCTCGACACCTCGACGGGCGCCTACCTCAGCAGCGGCGGCACGTGGACCAACAGTTCTAGCCGCGCCCTCAAGACCGATTTTACGGCCGTCGACGTGCAGGCGGTGCTCGACGGGGTGGGGGCGCTGGAAATGACGCGCTGGCGCTACAGGGCGGACGGCGACGGTGCGGTGCACCTCGGCCCGATGGCGGAAGACTTCCACGCGGCGTTCGGGCTCGGCAGCGACCCACAGACCATCGGGACGGTGGATGCGGATGGGGTGGCGCTGTCCGCCATACAGGGCCTGCTCGAACGGGTAGAAAACCAGGCGGGCGCAATCGACGCGCTGGAAGCCGAGAACGACCGCCTCCGCGAGCAGCAACGCGTCCTGGAGCGGCAGCAGAACCAGATCGACGCGCTGCGCCAGGAGGTGCAGGCGCTCCGCGATCTGGTCCAGTGCGCCACGGCCACCGCCCGCCGCTAATGCACGTGCTCCGCCCTCATTCCTGGCTCGACCGCTCGTCACGACCCAACGCCTTCGTACGATGAATGGCCATCAGATGAATTGTCATCAGCGAATTATCACCCGCTACTACACCGCATCTCTCGCCGGCGCGATTCTGCTGATCGCCGCGCTGGGCGCCCCGCCCACGCACGGCCAGTCGTACGCGCTGCGCGCCACGCACGCCGGCGCCGGCCACGGCCCGATGACGGGCGGCGCCTTTCAGGTGCAGGGCAGTGCCGGGCAGCCCGCCACCGCGATTGTTGGCGATGGGGCGCCGCTGTATCTCGGCGCGGGCTTCTGGTACGCCGTCCGCAGCGCAGAGACGCAGCTCCCCGTCGAGTTGACCGAATTCACCGCCCAGCGCGACGGCGACGCCATCCGCCTCACGTGGACCACGGCGTCGGAGACGAACAACGCCGGCTTCGAGGTGCAGCGCAGTGTCGAAGGCCTGTGGACACCGCTCGGCTTCGTCGAGGGCGTCGGCACGACGACGGAGGCGCAGACCTACCGCTTCACCGACCGCGACCTGCCCTACGCGGCGACCGGCGCCACGTACCGCCTCCGGCAGGTGGACACCGACGGGACCGAGACGCTGAGCGAGACGGTCGAGATCACCCGCGCGGCGCCGACGCAGCTCGCGCTGCACGGCAACTACCCCAACCCGTTCACGCGGCAGACGACGATCCGCTACGAGCTGCCGCAGGCCGGGCCGGTGCGGCTCACCGTGTACGACGCGCTGGGCCGGCGGGTGGCAACGCTGGTGGACCGCGAGCAGGCGGCCGGGCGCGAAGAGATCACGTTCGATGCGGGGCGGCTGGCGAGCGGGCTGTACGTCGCGCGGCTGGTGACCGCGGGCGGCGTGCGCACCCGGCGCCTCACCGTCGTGCGGTAGGGCCACGGGGGCGCACCGTGCCGCGGGGCACCGTTTCGGGCGGCTCACTACGGTGCCGGGCGAAGGGAGGAACGTGCCTTTGGGCATGCAGCCCCACGAGGCGGTCATTTCAGCATCAACAGCACATCGTTGTCCGCTGGGCTGGACGTTTTGCGCTTACATAGGGAGGCCGCGTTCCATGTTGGCGCGGCGCATATCGTTGCCCTCCCGCTAACCCTTGCCCACTATGCCCTGCCGTGTCCTCTGTATTGCTGTCCTCATGTGGATGGCATGGACGCCCGCCCATGCACAGGTTACCGAACTCACTGCCCAGGACCTGCTCAACCTCATCGATGTGAACCAATCCGCCCAGGTCTTCGGGACGCCGGACGACAGTCCGATCGATCCCGCTACGAATGCCGACCTGCAGGCTGTGATCAACGCCACCGGAGCGAACCAAGTCTACGATATCCGGTCGTTTTCCTACGCGCTCACGGGGCAGGGCATCATCCGATACCGGACTACGGGGGATGCACAATCCCTCGGCTGGCCGGGGTCGAATGATAGCTACCTCTCCCAGTCGAATCACGCCTTTGCGATGATGCTGGAGGACCAAAGCGGGCAGGCGGTCGGGACCGTCTACTCGTACCACGACATTGTGGAAACCGGGTCCGAGGCGGGCGACAACAGCTACGGCGGCGTGTTTGTTACGTCGTTTGGGCAGTTTACCAACACGTACGATCCGCCGCTCCTCCAGTACAAGACGCCGCTCACGTACGACCCGGCAACGACCTGGAGCGACCAAACCAATGGGGGCAGCACGTCGATTACCGGCGAAGTCGAAGGCTACGGGACGCTTCGTACGCCAGCAGGCGACTACGAGGTGATGCGCATCCGGCGTGACTATGGCGGAAGCTTCGCCACGACGGATTATGAGTTTATCAGTCCGGACATCGGTTTCACGGTGGCCACTATCGAGGGCCAGGGCGATGGCACGTTCGTGGTCACTTTCACCGCCGCCTCCGACGACTTTGCGGAGACCACGGTGGCGAGTGGAGCCACGGGCTCCATACTCAGCGACAACCGCGCGTCAGTATCGTTCACGTCGGGCAGCAGCGCGTCGGGCTCGTTGAGCATCGCGACGTACAATCAATCCCCGTACAACGCTGCCTTCGACGGGCAGTCGGCCACCTCGGGGGACGGCACGACCATCACACCGGACGTGCTCTGGGAGGGGCAGTACTACGCGATCACCAACGTGGACGACCAACTGTCGGGGTTCGACGCGACGGTGTGCCTTGACGTGAGCGGGGTGCCTGGCGTGGCGGCCATCGACAAATTGGTGCTGCTCACCCGCGCATCATCGGGCCAGGAGTGGACGCCGCTCAACACGGCGGTCAGCGGAACGCAGATCTGCGCGTCGGTGACGAGCTTCTCCCAATTTGCCGTGGGATCGGCGTCGCAGTACAACACATTGCCGGTCGAGCTGACGCGATTCACGGCGACGGCCGGTGCGTCGGCGGTGCTTCTGGAATGGGCGACAGCCGGCGAAACGAACAACAGCGGTTTCGCCGTTGAGCGGCAGGTGGACGGCGACGCCTTTGCGCGCATCGCGTTCGTTGAAGGGCACGGCACGACCGCTGCGCCGCAGACCTACCGCTTCGCCGATACCGATCTTCCGTTCGGGACAGAGCACGCCGTGTACCGGCTCAAGCAAATCGACACGGACGGCACCGCCACGTACAGTCCGAACGTCGAGGTGGACCTAGGCACGCCGGACGCGTTGGTGCTCCATGGCAACTTTCCCAATCCGTTTCGGGGGCAGACGACGATCCGTTACGAACTGCCGGCGGCCACACACGTCCAGATGGAGGTGTACAACGTGCTGGGCCGCCGCGTA
>JAAAPH010000293.1 GCA_009908415.1 Bacteroidota bacterium | reverse complement strand
AGCAACCGGACGACGCTGAGCAGCCCGTCGTGCTCCGCACGCACACCTCGCCGGTGCAGATCCGCGTCATGCAGCAAACGAAGCCGCCCGTGCGCGTGATGGTGCCGGGGCGCGTCTACCGCAACGAGGCCATCTCGTACAAGTCGTTCTGCCTCTTCCACCAAGTCGAGCTCCTGTACGTGGACGAGGGCGTCACGATGGCGCAACTCAAACATGTGCTGCAAGCCTTCGCCGAGGCCCTGTTCGGCGACGACGTGCGACTGCGCTTCCGTCCCAGCTACTTTCCCTTCACCGAACCGAGCGCGGAGGTCGACATCTGGTGGGAAGACCCGGACGACCCCGACGGCGGCGAGTGGATGGAGATCCTGGGCTGTGGCATGGTCCACCCGAATGTGCTTGACGCCGTCGGCTACGACACGGAGCGCTACACGGGCTACGCGGCCGGCATGGGCGTAGAACGCATCGCCATGCTGCGCCACGGCATCGACGACATCCGCGTCTTCTACGAGAACGACGTGCGCTTCCTCTCACAATTTTAGCGAGACGCCGTCTCCCCGCCTTCCCGCAAGGACGCACGGCCGCGCGTCCTTACACGCTCATGCCCCTTTCTCGCATCCTATCTCCCGATGGACATCAGCTACAACTGGCTCGCGCAGTACGTCGACCACGACCTCGCCCCGGAGGCCCTCGCCGAGGTGCTCACGATGGGCGGCCTGGAGGTCGAGGGCATCGACCGTATCGGGCAATCGCTCGACGGGGTCATCGTGGGCCAGGTGCTTGCCGTCGAGGCCCATCCCAACGCCGATCGGCTCGTGCTCTGCGACGTCGACTGTGGGGATGATGAGCCGGTGCAGATTGCGTGCGGGGCCGACAACGTCGCCGCCGGCCAGCATGTACCCGTCGCCACGCCGGGCACCACGCTGGAGCTGCCGAGCCGCCAAAACCCCACCGTGTACGAGCCGGTGACCATCGAGACGCGCACCATTCGTGGCGAGACGTCGCACGGCATGATCTGCGCGGAAGACGAGTTGGGCCTCTCCGAGGATCACGCGGGCATCATGGTGCTCGACGACGCGGCCGAGGTCGGCCAGGCGTTCACCGAGTACCTGGCCGCACGCAGCATCGAATCGACCGACGCCGTCTTCGACATTGGCCTCACCCCAAACCGGCCGGATGCGGCGAGCCACTTCGGCGTGGCCCGCGACGCGGCCGCGCTCACCGGCAGCACGTTGACCCGACCGGAGGTCGACCGCCCCGAGGAAGGCGGCGACGCAGCCGATGCCGTCGGCGTCGAGATCCAGGCCCCCGAGGGCTGCCCGCGGTACGTGGCGCTCCTCGTCCGCGACGTGGCGGTCCAGGAATCCCCGACGTGGCTCAAGCGGCGGCTCGCGTCGATTGGTCTCCGGCCGCGCAACAACGTGGTCGACGTCACGAACTTCGTCCTGCTCCTGCACGAGATCGGTCAGCCGCTGCACGCGTTCGACTTCGACACGCTCGCCGACCATCGGATCGTCGTGCGCAAAACGGAGAGCGAGGAGCCCTTCACCACGCTGGACGACACCGAGCGCACGCTGCCGGCGGGCACGCTGCTCATCTGCGACGCCGAGCGTCCCGTGGCCATCGCTGGCGTGATGGGCGGCGCGAACTCCGAAGTAAGCGAGGCCACGACGGACGTGCTCATCGAGAGCGCCTACTTCGACCCGTCCACGATCCGGAAGACGGCGAACGCGCTCAACCTGCAGACCGACTCGTCGTACCGATTCGAGCGCGGCGTGGACCGCGACGGGCAGGTGTGGGCGGCCGCGCGTGCCGCGGAGCTCATCGCCCAGTTGGGCGGCGGCACCATCGTGCCCGGCATGGTCGATGCCCATCCCACACCGCCCGAGGTGCGCACCGTCGCCCTCCGCCCGGACCGGCTGAATGCCCTGCTCGGCGTTGACATCCCCGTGAGCAAGGCCATCTTCCTGCTGGAGCAGATCGGCTTCGCGGTGGCCCGTGGCGAGGACGACGTGCTGCGCTGCACGGTGCCCACCTTCCGCCCCGACGTCGAGCAGGAGGTCGACCTCATCGAGGAGGTAGCTCGCCTATACGGCTACGACCACATCCCCGAGCCCGAGCGGGTCCCCCTGCCGAGCCACCTGCCGCGCGAGCTGCGCGCCGACCGGCTCCGCCAGCAGGTGAGCGAGCTGCTCCGCGGCCGCGGCTTCCGCGAGATCCAGACGAACAGCATGCTCCGCGCCGACCGCGCCGCGCGCTTCAACCGACCGGCCCTCACGGCACCCGGCGACGGCGCACTCCCCATCGTGGAGACGATGAACCCCATCTCGCAGGAGATGGCTACGCTGCGGCCGTCGCTGCTGCCGGGCGCACTGGAGGTCATGCAGCACAACCGCAACCACGGCCAGGAGGCGCTTCGCTTCTTCGAGTTTGGGCACGTCTTCCACCGCAGCGGCCCCGACGCCGCATCCGTCGTGCCCGGCTTCTTCGAGCAGGAAACGATGCTCATCGCGCTGAGCGGGCCGCACGCGCCGACCCACTGGGACCAGGCGCCGCGCGAGGCCGACTTCTTCGACCTGAAGGGCACCGTGGCGAGCGTGCTCGACGCGCTCCACATCGAGGCCGCCGAGATGGTGCCTGCGACGACGGACGATGCGCTCACGACGTATCAGCTGGACGTGCTCGTGGCCGGCGCGCAGGTGGGCACCGTGGCGCGCGTGGATGACGCCGTGGCCGATGACTTCGATCTCACTGCACCCGCCTTCGTCGCCGAGCTCGACTGGGCGACGCTCGTGGACGCCGCCGACCTTCATGAGGAGCGGTGCTACACGCCCATCAGCCGCTTCCCCATCGTGGAGCGCGACCTCGCCATCCTTGCTGACGCCGACGCGCCCGTCGGCCCGATGATGGACACGCTCCGCGCCGAGGGGGCCCCGCTCTTGCAGGACGTGAGCGTTTTCGACATCTACGAAGGCGAAGGCATCCCGTCCGGCCAGAAGAGCGTCGCCTTCGGCCTGCGCTTCGGGGCCGACCGCACGCTCAAGGACCAAGAGGTCGATGCGCTCGTGAAGGCCATGCTTACCGCACTGAAAAAGCACCACGGGGCGACGTTGCGCCAGTAGGTGCAATCGATGGGTTGAGTACGACGCCCGTTGCTGCTACCTTACCGACGGCGGTTCGCGCTACGCTGTACTTCGTTCCGAACATCAGGGGTCATGGACACGTCGCACATTACGCCGCACCAGCCTACGACCGATGAGGACGACGCTTCGCCGCGGCCCGCGCTGAGACGGCTGCACAAGCAGGTGCACCGCGCCGCGCAGGAGATCGACCGACTGCGCACGGAAAACCGCCGCCTGAAACAACGCGTGCAGCAGCTCGAACAGCGCCCCGCCGTGGATGAAGACGAGGCGTTTGTGACACTGGACGACCCCGACGCGCTGCGCACCCGCATCGAAGGCTTCATCGATACCATCGACGCCTACCTCGGCGACGATGCCGCTTCGGACGCCGAGTCAGCCGAGTGACCCACCGCCTATGAAATCCATTCGCGTCAACATTTTGGGCCGCGATTACGCCCTGCGCGTTCGCGACGAGGCGGAAGACCAGACGCGCGAGCTGGCCCGCTTCGTCGAGCGGCGGATGCGCCAGTTTAAGGAGGCGCACCCCGAGCAGGCCGAGCTCACCACCGCCGTGATCACGGCCCTGACGCTGGCCGAGGAGTTGCACGACCTACAGGCGGAGCGGGACGCGGCCCAGGAAGACCTCGACGCCGAACTAGACGGCCTCGCTGATCGCCTCGCCGATGTGCTCTCCGGCCCGCGCAACGAGGGCGCTTCGGCGCCGGCACCGGCCTCCATGAAACATGACGAGGCGTAATCCATCTCATAGCAATGCTGATGCACCCAACATGCACAGCCCCCATTCCGAACTTGCAAGCGCTTGGAGATGGCCGCGGCGATTCTGGATAAGAAGAATCCGCACCTTATACCCTAGGGAGCTTACCTCCAGGACCGGACGGCAGGCCTCACTCCTCGCTTTTGCGGGGAGCTTCCCGTCCCGCCTTCGGGCGGTGAACGCGGGAAGATAACAGTGGACGTCGAATGGCTCTGGGCGGCACCCACATTGTCTAAATAGGGGTTCTTCTACCTGTCCCCGCGGAACGCTCCACGCTTGCAGTTTTTGCCTCGATGGCTGGCTCCCCTGCTGGCCATCGAGGCTTTTTTGTGGGGCGCCCCATGGGTTCGCGCCCGCTCGGTCGCCGTACCCTAAGGGCGGAACCACCGATGAACGGGGCGACCGATACGAACGCAGCCGTTCGCTCGTTCTGAAACGTGTGCCCTGCAGCAACCCGGCCGTGGAGCCTCCCTCCGTGGGACCTCGACCCGGCCTCGAAGGTTTGGTTATACCGCCGCTCGACGTCTCCCTTTACGACTCCTTCCCGCTCCGTTTCATGATCCAACTGCACGACGTTTCGTTGGCATTCGGCGGCCAGCAGGTCCTCGACGGCCTGACGTGGACGATTGCCCCCCACGAGCAGCGCCGCATCGGGCTCATCGGCCCCAACGGCGCGGGCAAGACGACCCTGCTGCGCGTGATCGCCGGCGAGCACGCGCCGGACGCGGGTAGCGTGCAGACCGGGCAGACCACCGTCGGCTACCTGAAGCAGTCGACGCAGGAGCAGACGATGGACCGTTCGGTGCGGGACGAAGCGCTGCAGGCGTTCGACGAGGT
>JAAAPH010000475.1 GCA_009908415.1 Bacteroidota bacterium | reverse complement strand
GCGGCGCCGGGCGGCCTCGGCGGCGGAAGAGAGCCGCGCCCTGCTCTCGAAAATCTTCCATGCGAGTCCGACAGCCATCGGCATCTTCTGCATGGACGACCACACGTTCTTCGATGTCAACGAGGCCTTGTGCGAACTGGTGGGCTACGAGGCCGACGCGCTCGTCCACAGCACGCCGGAAGACCTCGAGCTGTGGGAAGATCCGGATCAATATGACGCCATCCTGTCGTCGCTCCAGGAGGGCACGCCGGTGTACGACAAAGAGATTGTGCTGCGCACGGCGTCTGGAGATCGGGTGACGACGTTGGCCTCGTTTCAGCACATCCGCGTGCAAGGGCGCTCGTGCGTGCTGGCCGTGATGACGGACATTACGGCGCGGAAGGAGGCCGAGGAGGCGCTCGTCGACGCGAAGGAGCGCGCCGAAGAAATTGCGCGCTTCCGTTCGACGCTGCTTTCGAACATGACGCACGAAATCCGCACGCCACTTACGGTCATCCTCGGGTTCACCTCGATGCTCCATCAGGGCATCCGGGACGACTACCGGCGGTTCGTGCACCTCATCGAGCGAAGCGGGCGGCGCCTCTTGCTCACCCTGGACTCGTTGCTCGATCTGGCTCAGGTCGAAGCCGGAACGCTCGAGGTTCAGGCGGAGGTCGGCAACGTGTTTGACGTGGTGCACGGCACAGCCGGGGCGCTGTCGGGGCTCGCCGAGCAGAAGGGCCTCCGCTTCACGGTCGACCTCCCCGACACTGCGGTGTATGCCCGGTTTGACCACGAGCTCTTTACGCACGCGCTCACCCACCTCATCGACAACGCCGTGAAGTTTACGGAAGAGGGAGAGGTCGCGATCACCGCCGAGACATCGGACGAATGGGTGCGCATTCACGTGAAAGACACCGGTGTGGGGATCGGCGAGCAGTTTCAGGGACGCCTCTTCGAAGCCTTTTCGCAGGAGAGCGAAGGCACCAACCGGACCCACCAGGGCAGCGGCCTTGGGCTGACCGTTGCGCAGCGCTTGGTCGAGCGCATCGACGGCACCATCCGGCACACGAGCCGGAAGGGGGAGGGCAGCGTCTTCACCATCGAGTTGCCAAGGGCGTCTGTACGCGAGGAACGCGCCATGTCATCCTAACGGCGCGTCCGGTGTTGCGCGGGCACGGAGCGAGCGGAGCCGTCCGGGCCGCCACATCAAAATGAACCCAATACAAAAGGCAGCGCCCCCGGAGGGACGCTGCCTTTTGGCGTTGCGTTGGCGTTGGGAGGATGGGATTACATCATGCCACCCATGCCGCCCATACCGCCCATGCCGCCCATGCCGGCCGGCATGCCGCCACCAGCGCCGCCGCCACCGCCGCCGTCGTCGTCATCTTCTTCCTCATCGGAGGAGATGACGGACTCGGTCGTCAGCAGGAGGCTGGCTACTGAGGCCGCATTTTCGAGCGCGGAGCGGACCACCTTGGTCGGATCCAGCACGCCGTCCTCCAGCAGGTTGCTGTAGGTCTCCGTGCGGGCGTTGAAGCCGAAGTCGCCTTCGCCTTCTTTGACCTTCTGAACGATGATCGAGCCTTCGTGGCCGGCGTTCTCCGCGAGTTGACGGAGCGGTGCCTCCAGG
Organism: Bacteroidota bacterium; assembly: GCA_009908415.1. Taxonomy (GTDB): domain Bacteria; phylum Bacteroidota; class Rhodothermia; order Rhodothermales; family Salinibacteraceae; genus JAAAPH01. The sequence goes on along the minus strand of JAAAPH010000475.1, from coordinate 21,101 downwards.
GCCCGACGGATGATGTCCACGCCGGTCTGCTGTTCGCGGTTGACCACGTCGACGTCGTCGAGGGCCTTGAGCGCGCGGAGGTAGGCGACGCCGCCACCCGGCAGGACGCCTTCTTCCACGGCCGCACGCGTCGCGTGCAGCGCGTCTTCGACGCGCGCTTTCTTCTCCTTCATCTCCGGCTCGGTGGCTGCACCAACCTTCAACACGGCCACGCCACCGACGAGCTTGGCCAGGCGCTCTTGCAGCTTCTCCTGGTCATAGTCGCTGGTGGACGTTTCCATCTGCTGCTTGATCTGGTTGGCGCGGGCCTGGATCTGCTCTTTATCGCCGGCGCCGTCGACCAGCGTCGTCTCGTCTTTGTCGATGACGACGCGGCCGGCTTGACCCAGCTGGTCGAGCGTGGCGTTCTCCAGGCGATAGCCCTTCTCTTCGCTGATCACGGTACCGCCCGTGAGCACGGCCAGGTCTTCGAGCATGGCCTTCCGACGGTCGCCGAAGCCCGGGGCTTTCACGGCGGCCACCTTCAGCGTGCCGCGCAGTTTGTTCACCACGAGCGTGGCAAGCGCTTCGCCTTCCACGTCTTCGGCCACGATGAGCAGGGGCTCACCCATCTGCGAGACCTTCTCCAGTACCGGGAGCAGGTCCTGCATGTTGTTGATCTTGTCGTCGTAGATCAGCAGGCGCACATCTTCGAGCGCCGCCTCCATCTCCTCGGAGTTAGTGACGAAGTAGGGCGAGAGGTAGCCGCGATCGAACTGCATACCTTCGACGACTTCGAGCGTCGTCTCCGTGCCGCGGGCCTCTTCGACCGTGATGACGCCGTCCTTCCCGACCTTGTCGAACGCGTCGGAGATCAGCGCGCCGATCTCTTCGTCGTTGTTGGCCGAGATGGTGGCGACCTGCGCAATCTCGTTCTTGCCGGCGATGGTATCGCTCTGACCGCGGAGGTCGGCGACGATGGCTTGCACGGCGGCGTCGATGCCCCGCTTCAGTTCCATCGGGTTGGCGCCGGCGGTCACGTTCTTCAGCCCGGTGGTGATGATGGACTGTGCGAGCACGGTCGCCGTCGTCGTGCCGTCGCCCGCGACGTCCGAGGTCTTCGTGGCGACCTCTTTCACCATCTGGGCGCCGATGTTCTCAATCTTTTTCTTGAGCTCGATCTCCTTCGCGACGGTTACGCCGTCTTTCGTGACGGTCGGCGCGCCGAAGGACTTCTCCAGCACGACGTTGCGCCCGCGCGGGCCCAGCGTCACCTTCACGGCGTTCGCCAGCTTATCCACGCCGCTTTTCAAGCCGTTGCGTGCAGTCGAATCGAATGTGATGCGTTTAGACATAAGTGTTCGGTTGTTTATGAGAGCGTCTGATGATCAGGAGTACGTGTCAACAGCACAAAGAAAGCCGCGCCAAAGCGGCCGCGGCTACAGCGTTGCGTCTAGTCTTCGACGATGCCAAAGATGTCGTTCTCGCGCATGATCAACATGTCTTCCCCGTCGATCGTGACTTCCGTGCCCGCATACTTGCCGTAGAGCACTTCGTCGCCTTCCTCTACCGTCAGATCGATCTGCGTGCCATTCTCAACACGGCCCGGACCGATGGCGACAACAGTGCCCTTCTGCGGCTTTTCCTTGGCCGACTCGGGGATGTAAAGACCACTGTCGGTTTTTTCTTCAGCGGGTTTGGGGCGAACGACGACGCGATCGCCGAGCGGTTTGATTTGAGCCATTACGTGGTTACCTCCTATTCTATGAAATCAAAGCAGCGAACGTCTATTATTAGCACTCTCCAATGGCGAGTGCTAGTGCACAAAACAACACGTGAAAGAAAGGAGTTCCATATCCTATATTAAGGTCTCGAAAAGGCACCGGCGGGGACGGGTCTGTTACGCGCTCGTAAGGTTCTGTCGCCGCGACCCCCCTTGGATGGAATCCACGCAAGCATGACCGACGCTGTATCGCACGGATGGACGGGATGGCGCGTTGCGCTCACGGTGATCGTGGGCGTCGTGGGCGCTGCGCTGCTTCCGCCTGTGATGGGGGAGGCGGGCCGTGACGTGATCATGCACGCGTTTTCTGGCGTCTGCCATCAGCTCCCGGAGCGTTCGGCGCACATCGGGGGCGTCCCCCTGGCCCTGTGCGACCGGTGCTTGGGCATTTACGGCGGCGTGGCGTTGGGCATCTTGGCCTTTCCCGCGATGTCGGGCATGGCCGATCGCCTGCACCGCCGTGCCGGCATGCTGCTCGTCGTGGCGCTCACGCCGCTCGCGCTCGACTGGGCAGGGCCGGTGATCGGCACGTGGCCCAACGTGCCATGGAGCCGCGCCGTGACCGGTCTGCTCTTCGGGGCGGCGGCCGGTGTGCTCGTAGGGCGGGCCGCGGCGCACTGGAACCGGGCCCGTCCCGCGGAGGCGGCCCCGGACGACCGGGCGGACGCGGGCCCCTGAGCTGCTTTCGTTTGCGGCGCCCCAGGCATATCTTCGGAATACACCGCTGCGATAGCGCGCCGTCGTGCCTTCTATCACCATTCAACTTGATACGCACGTATGCCAAATCGAACCCAATCGGTGCTCATTGGTGGCCTGGTCGTTGGCCTGCTGAGTACCTCCGTCCTCGGACTCATCAATCTCTTCTGTTGCGCGGGCGTCATCATCGGGGCTGTGGTGGGCGTGTGGCACTACACGGACGACCATCAGATTACCATTCCCTCCGGCCAGGGTGCGCTGATCGGGGCCCTGTGCGGGGTGGTGGGGGCCGTGATCGCGGGCGTGCTCAACCAAATATTGATCGTGATCGGACTGGACTTTGCGCAGGCCATGCAGGAGTCGATGATGCAGAATTTCGGCATGTCGGCCGATCAGCTGGAGCAGATGCGACAGATGCAACGCGGTCAGCAGGGGGGGCTGCTGTGGATCATTGGAGGTACGCTCTTCAACATGGTCCTGTTTGCCGTTTTTGGCGCCATCGGAGGGGCCATCGGCGCGTCGGTGTTCCAGAAGGGCGAAGGCCCGCCGACGGGGCCGCCCGATGGCGGGGGCGTGGCCACCACGCCGTAGCGCTCAGTCGAAGAGCGAGGGCTCGGTTTGCCGCCGCTCCAGCTCTTCGATGAGCCGGCGGTTGGCACGGGGGAAGGCGTAGTCGTCCAGCGCGTCTACGCTTATCCACTGGAGGGGCTGGTCCAACTCCGAGGAGGGCGTGCCCTCCAGGATCCGGCAACGGAACGCATGCATCGTGATCTTGAAGTGCGAGTACGCGTGTGAGAGCGTGTAGAAATGATCCTGCACGTCGACCTCGATCCCGAGCTCCTCGCGCAGCTCGCGCCGGCACGTGTCGGGCAGGTCCTCGCCCTCTTCCTGTTTGCCGCCCGGAAACTCCCAGAGGCCGCCGAGCAGTCCCTCGTCCGGGCGCCGTTGGATGAGGAGCCGGCCGTCGCTGTCGAACACCAGGCCGACGGCGATGTCGTAGTGCGGCGTCGGCTTTTTCTTCGGCGTCACGGGGTAGTCTTCCGGGGTGCCGTCCGCGGCGGCCTGACAGACCGGCTCCACGGGACAGTTGGCACAGGACGGCGAGCGGGGTGTGCAGATCAGCGCGCCGAGCTCCATCATGGCCTGGTTAAAGGTCCCGGGGCGCTCGGGGTCGATGAGCGCGTCGGCCGCAGCCTGCAGGCGTCGCTTGACAGGGGCCGACTTCACGTTGTCGTCGACGGCAAAGACGCGCGAGAGCACGCGGATCACGTTGCCATCGAGCACGGCATGCGGTTTGTTATAGGCAATAGACAGGACGGCGGCAGCCGTGTAGGGGCCGACGCCGGGCAGCTCGCGGATCGCATCGTACGTGGCTGGCACCTCGCCGTCGAACGCCTCCACGATGAGCTGCGCGGCGTTATGGAGGTAGCGGGCGCGCGAGTAGTACCCGAGGCCCTCCCAGAGGCGAAGCACGTCGTCCCGCTCGGCAGCCGCCAGGGCCTCGACCGTCGGGAAGGCCTCCACGAACCGTTCGAAGTAGGGCCGCGCCTGGTCGACGCGCGTCTGTTGCAGCATGACCTCCGAGACCCAGATGCGATACGGGTCGTCCGTGTCGCGCCACGGCATGTCGCGTTTAACCGACGCGTACCAGTCGAGAAGGTCGGTCCGGAAACGGGTGCGCTGCGTCTCGGTGGGGGAGAGGGAAACGTCGTCAGACAACGGCGGGGCAGGGGAGCAGTGAAAAAACTACGGGATCACGTCGACCAGAATCGTCAGCGTGTCGGGCGGGGCGGCCTCGAAGGAGGCCCGGATGAGCAGCGTGTGGGTGCCGGCGTCGGCAGCGCGGGTTCGCCACAGGAGCGAGCGGTCCACCAGCCAGCTCAGGGCCGGCGCGCGCAGGGGACGGTACGCCGTCACGGGGCCGTTCGAGAGCGCGTCGGGTAGCGTGACGATGAGTGGTTCGCCGGCCGTCACGCGGTGGCGTACCGTATCGGCGGGCAGCCGGTCGGCAACATGGGAAGACAGCACAGGTACGAGAGGAGCCGGTCCTCCAGCCGCTGCAGAAGGGGCGGCGTCGAGGGCCGTGCTCATGCCGGCCAGCACGGCGCCCACCACGCCGAGAAGGATCGCTCGTTTCATGGACAAAATCGCCGTTTCACGAATGCACCCGATGCGTTCGACCACGTCGCATATACCATCCGGCCGAGCGAGTGTTGCTCAGGTACTGGGGCTTGTGTGGCTGCTGTGGGGCGCGGTCGGGGGCGAGTGCGCGTCAGCGCAGTCGGATTCGGCCTCGTCCGCACGCGTTCAGCCCACCTGGCAGCTCGTCGTCGACGGCACGGCCAGGGCTTGGGACGCGCCGGCCTGGCCGCTCGACAGTGTGCATGCCGTCACGCGCCGTGCACTCATGCACGTACAGCGCGGCGGCTACTACCGGGCCCGCATTGACTTGGTGACGACGCACCGAGCCCAACCGCGCCCGGTCGTGACCATCTTCGTGCAGCAGGGGCCCCAGATTCCGATTGGAGCGCTCCACGTTGAGGGCGCCGAGGCGATGCCTCCGGCCGAGCTGCGCGCGATGATGGAGACCACGGTAGGAGACCCGCTCGATCCAGGCCAACTCGAAGCCGACATCGAAACCCTGCTGGCTTGGTACGAAGAGGCCGGCTATCCGCTCGCTCAGATTCAGGTCGCGGAGACGCGGCTACGCGCGGTCCCCTCGCTGTCGCTGCAGGTGACCCTGCGCGTGGCGGAGGGCCCCACGCTCTGGCTCAAACGTGTGCAGGTGCCCGGCGAGGTACGCACCACGTCCCGCTTTGTGCAGCAGGCCGCCCGGCTCGATGTGGGCGCGCCCCTGACGGCCTACGACCCGGGGGCCATCCAGCAGCGCTTGCAGGACACCGGGTTGTTTCGGGAGGTGGGTCCCCCCGTGCTGCGTGTGGGGGATGACGGCGGCGCCATCGTGGAGGTCCCCCTGGAGGAGAACGCGCCGGGGACCTTCGACCTCGTGGTGGGGTACTTGCCGCCGGACGCCCAGCGGCGCTCCGGACAGCTCGTGGGCAGCGGGCATCTTCAGCTGGATCACTTATTCGGGGGCGGTCGCACGGCGGGGCTGGCGATTGACCGCCGCCCCGGCCGCGTTAGCACCGCCGATGTGCGTGTGGCCGATCCGTACCTATTGGGCACGCCCCTCCGGCTGGAAGGGCGATTTACCGGTGAGCAGCGCGATTCCACGTACAGCAAACAGGTGTACCACCTCGCAACCGGGCTCATGCTGGATGCGCGGACCACGGTGTTCGGGGCTCTCACGCGCGAGGTGACGCAGCCCGGAATTGCTGGTGTGGACCTTCGGGGCGGCATGCAACAGATCCCACGTTCATCGGTCTGGTTCACGGGGCTCGGCGTGCGCGTCCGCCGCGTGGACCGGGCCGTCAACCCGCGACAGGGGTTTTGGCTGGAGACGAGCCTGGAGCGGGGCCGCAAGACCCGCCGCTTCCGCACGCGCACCGCCGACGGCGACACGACGCGGCAGCGCGATGCCGTGCGTCAAGAACGGCTCCAACTGGGCGCGCGCGCATTCGTGCCCACTTGGGCCGGGCAGCTCATCGCGGCCGGCGTCGATGGGGCCGTGCTTCGCAGCGAGACGTACGACCGCAGCGATCTCTTCCGGCTCGGGGGGGCAACGACCCTGCGCGGCTACGACGAAGACCGGTTTCTCGGCCACACCGTAGGCCGCCTGCTGCTGGAGTATCGCTACCAGATCGATCGGGCGTCCTTCGCGTACCTGTTTGGCGATGTGGGATACATCGCCACACCGGCGTTGGGCGACGCTGCGGCACAGCGCGGGTGGCATCCCGGCTACGGCCTCGGCATTCAGGTCAGCACCGAGCTCGGGCTGGTGCGAGCTAGTTACGCCCTCAACCCCGACGACCCACGCCCCAGTGACGGGCGCATTCATCTCGGCCTTTCCTTCGGACTCTAATCGCCTTCAGCACAACCTGCCCTCTGCCATGACGACCGCCTTTTATGTGCCACCCGCATCCAGGCATGGGGAGCGTATTGTGCTTCCGGACGACGAGGCGCGCCACGCGGTGGGGGTCCTCCGCAAGCGCGCCGGCGACGAGGTGATCGTCATTGACGGCGAGGGCGGGTGGCATCGCGTGCGACTCGACCAGGTGGGGGACGAGCGCGCGGCGGGCACCGTGCTCGAAACGCGCCGCGAGGTGGGAGAACCCGCGTACGTGATGAGCATGGGGGTTGGCCTCATCAAGAGCCGGAATCGGTTCGAGACGTTCGTCGAGAAGGCCGTCGAGTTGGGCGTGCGCGAGATCGTTCCGCTACACACCGCGCGCACTGAGAGGGAGGGCGTCAAAGAGGAGCGGACGCGGAACGTGATGGTCGCAGCCATGAAGCAATGCGGGCGATCTCGGCTGCCCTCCCTCACCACGCCGAGGGCGCTTCCGGAGGCCATCACCCACGTCGAGGCGTTCGATGCCGTCCTTGTTGCGCACGAGCAAGTGGACCCGACGCAGTCCGTACGGGCGGCATTGGCAGATGCGCCCGATGCGGCGCGCGTGCGGGTACTAATCGGGCCGGAGGGTGGGTTTACCGACGACGAAGTGGCGATGATCACCGAGGCCGGGGGTACGGCCGTGTCGCTCGGTCCGCGGCGGCTTCGGACCGAGACCGCCGGCATTGCTGCGGCAGTTGCCGTCCAAGAGGCTCTTACATCGTCCCGCTCTCCTCATTCTCTGTGAAATCATCATCCGGAGCCTGCGTGCGGGGAGCAATCCAAGAGGCCGGCCGTTCGGAGAAAGGCTGTATCATTGACCCACAACCCCATGGCCGATCTCACGGAAAAGCAACTGCGCTCCGAGCAGCTGGTCGACGGCGCATTGCTGAAGGTATATCGCGATCAGGCCGAGATGCCCGACGGCCGCACGGCAGTACGCGAGTGGATCGATCATCCCGGCGCCTCGGCCATTGTACCGCTCTTTGACGATGGGCAGACGCTGCTCATCCGGCAGTTCCGGTATCCCTCGCGCCGTGTGTTTTGGGAAGTGCCGGCCGGAAAGCTCGATCAGGACGGCGAGCCGGCCGAGGAGGTGGCGGCGCGCGAATTGGAGGAGGAAACGGGCTGGCGGGCTCACCGTTTTGAGAAGGTGGGATCGTCGTACCCCTGCATCGGGTACAGCAACGAAATCATCCACTTCTACGTGGCCCGCGACTTGGAGCGGGGCCAGCAGGAGTTGGGTGCGCACGAATTCATGGAGGTCAAGAGGATGCCTTTTGAGGAGGCGGTAGCCATGGCACGTCGCGGCGACATGCTCGACATGAAGTCCGTGACGGCTCTATGGTTTGCGGCGGCCCATATGGGCGCGGCGATCGACTCGTGACAGCCGAGGTGCGCAGGGAGGCAGCAGCATGTATCCACCATTTTGAACGACGGCTTCGAACCGAATTAGCGAGACGGGCTCATGTTTACCTTTACGATTGTATTGATCACGCTCATCGGATTGCTCATGACGTTGGTTGTGCTGCTTCAGAGCGGGCAGGGCGGCGGCCTGGCGGGCATTGCGTCGGGCGGCGCGGCACAGCAGGTCCTCGGCACGCGGCAGTCGCCGGACACGTTGGAGAAGGCCACGTGGACCCTCGGTGCGCTCTTTATCGTGCTCTGCGTGCTCAGTAACTTCTTCATCGACACGGGCCCGCAGGAGAGCATCATCCAGCAGCAGGCGCAACAGCAGCAGACGCAGCAGCAACAGCAGCCGCTCCCCGCGCCGGGTGGCCAGCAGCAACAAGCCGAACCGCTTCCGGCGCCCAGCGGGGACCCGGGTGGCGGGTCCGGCAGTGGCAGTGGGTCGGGCGGCAACTAACCGCGCTCCACCCAAGGCAAAATCTAGCAGGAAGGCAGCGTCCGGCCACGGGCGCTGCCTTTTCTTTTTGGGATCGAGAGGGGCAGACCGGAGCGGCGGTCGGTGCCGTGGAATAAGGCTTGCACCATGGTGTGCGTGCGCCGCGGTCGAAGGAAGCACATCCCGCGGCGACAATCATGCCCCTCCGCAGATGTACGTCCCCCCATGATTCGCACTCTCAATCTTACCCCATTCCTCCGAGTATCCGCCGCACTGTGTATTCTGATGCTCACCGCTTGTCCACCGGCCTACGCACAATCGGACGACGCGCCCGATGTCGAAGACCGCTGGGCGTTGCAGTTTCAGATCACGGACAACGTTACCTTGGGCGACTTTCAGGGCGCGCTGATTTCTGCCAAGAGGCAATGCAGCGCCCGACATGCCTTCCGGTTCGGGGTCAATCTCGGTGCTTCAGTGACTCGTATCGACGAAGATCGAGATGCTCTTCCAGATAGTGAACGAGACCAGAACAGACAGTCCATCAACGCCACGGCACAGTGGATTCGCTATCCCGTGCACGAGGGGGCTATCCGCGCGTACTGGGGCCTCGGACCTACCATTGGATTTAGCCGTAGGGGCGGTGATAGTGACGAGCTAGGTCTGAACGGAGGAGCAATCAGCGCACTCGGAGTCGAGTGGTTCGTGCATTCCCGTCTCAGCCTGAGTGCGGAGTACCGTGCGGGTCTTTCCTACCGATATTTCCGCCGGGATCAAGGATTGGAGGAGACTACGACCCGACATCAAGTCTCACTGGGGAGCCGTAGCGTCCTCTTTGGCGTCTCGGTGTACTTCTGAGCACACATCACGCCGCATGGAAAAAACAAAGAAAGGCCGCCATCCACGATGGGAGGGCGGCCTTTCATGTTGAATGAGCGGGGCGTGCGGATCTGTAAGCCGAATTTTGTCTGCCCGCGGGCGTCCGCTCCTGCACGCAGGGAGACCATCATCTATCTGGGACCGTCGTCGCCGACGGCCTCAAGCGGCCTACCCGTACCGCGTTCGGCGGGCCGCCTTAGTCTGCACCCGAGGGCGCAGCAGCGGTACTGTTTGGCCTTGCACCCCGTGGGGTTTGCCTAGCCGCCCCGGTCGCCCGCGGCGCTGGTGCGCTCTTACCGCACCCTTTCACCCCTTACCTGTGCGGCAGCTTGCGCTGCAGCCATCGGCGGGACTCCTCTCTGTTGCACGTGCCGTCAGCGCCGCCGCCAGGGGGCCGCGGCGCCGCCTTCCGGTTAGGAAGCACGGTGCCCTATGGGGTTCGGACTTTCCTCACCGCCCTCGTTGAGGGCGGAGCGACGGTCCGATCCGCACGCACTTCGGATGGATTGGTTGGGGGCCAACGAAGAAAATGATACGACCTGTGTGCTCACAAGCAATGATCCGCTTGCGCTGGCGGATCTCAACCTGGCGCTGGGGCGGCACGGCAAAGCCGGCGGCAGCCCCGCGCTCCAGCGGAACCACGGCGCGTCCATCGCGCAGGCGGTTCCGCAAGCGCTTGTAGGCACGGAGGTACCGGTCGTTCACTTCCTCCATCGCCTCCTCACGGAGCTGCTCCAGGCGGCTCTCTTGCTCCTCCGTGTCGGACATGACGTCATCAAGCTTATCGCGCTTGATCTTCAGGGCGTCGTCCAATTCGTCCAGGCGGGCTTTCGTTTCTTCGACGGCCTCTTCGTGAGACACAATCGTTTCTTCCGCCTCTTCGATCGTCTGTTCCGCCTGCTCGATCCGCTCCTTCTGCGTCTCGATTTCCTTGGTGAGCGCGTCGTACTCTCGGTTGTTGCGCACCTGCAGCTGCTGCTCTTCGTACTTCTTAATCAGCCCTTCGGCCTCTTTGATGTCGACGTCTGCTTCTCGCTTGTCGATCTTCAACTGCTGGATCTCGTCCTCGAAATTTTCGAGGCGCGTCTCCAGCCCAGCTTTCTCGTCTTCCAGGTCGCGGATCTCATCGGGGAGGTCACCGCGCAGGTCGCCAATCTGATCGATGCGGTTGTCGATGTGCTGAAGCCGAACCAGCGCGCGCAACTGCTTTTCGATGCTCGATGTTTTGGATTTGGTCTCCTGGGCCGTTGCCATGGATGGGTGGGATTATTCAAAATCAACCGCGGTAATGCGCCATTTAAAACGTACTTCTGGTCCGCACGAAGGTTCGTGCCCGCTGCAACGGAAACATCGATTTAATGCGAAGAAGGTGGAAAAGTGCAGCGAAGGGGGCGTCGTGTCCTTCACCACGCGCTATGCACCACGCGCTATGCACCACGCGCTTCTCCCGGGACGAACGTGCGGATCGGGCTGGTGCGCGTCTGGGTCCGCTGCCAGTCGACGCCGGCAAAGCGCGCGGTGAGCCAGTCGCGTAGGAGCGCTTCGGTGAGGGCTTCCGTCTCGTAATGGCCCGCGTCAATGAGCGCCATCGCCGGGGTGCCATCGCGGGCGAGGGCGCCGAAGAACGCGTGATACTTCACGTCGGCGGTCACGTACGCGTCGGCGCCCGCGCTCCGCGCCGTGCCGATAAAGTCGCTCCCGGCCCCGCCGCAGACGGCCACTCGCTCGACGGCAGCCGATGGGTCTCCGACGTAGCGCAGGCTGCCGGCATCCAGGCGTTTACCTACGCGCTGGAGGAAGTCGCTGAGCGGCATGGGGTCGGGCAGGGTGCCCACCGCGCCCAGGCCGGCCCGCGAGTTTTTCTGCTTCACGGGGTACACGTCGTACGCCACCTCCTCGTACGGATGCGCGGACTGGAGCGCGCTCAGCACGTCGCCAAGCGCCCAGCGGGCGACCTCGACTTCGAGCTTGGCCTCGTCCGCCGATTCGAGGGCGCCGCCCGCGTCGCCGATGTGCGGATCGGTCGCCTCGCCCGGGCGGAAATAGCCGGTGCCGTCTGTGGCAAAGGCGCAGGCCTCGTAGTCGCCGATGCGGCCGGCGCCGGCGTCGGCCAGGGCCGAACGCACGGCCTCGAAGGCGTCTCGGGGCACGAAGGTGGCGAGCTTGTAGAGCGTGTCCTCGAAGCCGTCGAGGAAGTCGACGTTCGTCAGCCCGAGGTGCTCGGCGAGCGCAAACGAGACGCCGCCGGGGGCCGCGTCGAGGTTCGTGTGGATGCTGTAGAGCGCGATGCCGGCCTCGGCGAGGCGCAGCGCCATATGGCTGGTCGGCGAGCCAGCCGTCACGCTGTCGAGCGGCTTGAAGAGGAGCGGGTGGTGCGTGATGATGAGCGATGCACCGATCGACCTGGCCTCATCGATTACCTGCGGCGTGCAATCGAGCGCAAGGAGGCCTCGATCGACCGGGCGCCGGGCGTCCCCCACCTGTAAGCCTACGTTGTCGTAGGATTGGGCAGAACCGGGCGGCGCCCAGGCGGCGAGGGCGTCGGCGATAGACTGGATCGTCGGCATGTCGTTGGGCATAGGGCAGGAGGGTTGACGAAAACGGACGCGTGCGCGAGCGAACTCACGGTTGGGAGACGGCCTTGATCCAGCGCAACTCCAGACGGAACGGTCCAGCCTGCTTGTCCCCGATCAGGAAGCCGACCGTCGTGACGGCCGCAGGGTCGAACGGAGGAGCGTCCGGCGCGGCCCGCCCGCGAATCATGGGCGTAAGCGCCTCAAAGGGGGCAAAGTAATCCGCCCAGTCGTCCTCCGCAATGAACGGGAACCGGTAGCTTACACGACGCGCATCGTCGGTGTACACCGTCAGCTTGTACCGATGGCCGTCCCCGCGGGCCCGAACGAGGAGGCCGTCGAAGCCGCTCAGGTCGTGTTGGCCCTCGGGCGACCGAATCGAGGCAAACCCGCCCCCGCGCTCTAGCGAGACGCGTCCCTCGAAGGCCGCCGTCTCTGCCGAACGGGTTGCCAGGGCGCTTTCCGACACGCCGCCCATCACTACATCATCCACGTTGCGCCAGTCGGCATGCGCGGAGGCGTCAGAAAAATCAAATAGCATGGTGGAGCGATCAGGCATGGGGCGTAGAATGCGATGAAGGCAACGGTGGGCTATGGTAAACGTAACGATGCGCCTGCTCTGTTCTCTTATCTTCCTGCATGACACGGATTCGCCGTCATGCAGAGCCCGAACCTTTTTTATCACCGATTGTACCCATCCATGGCTTCATCGGACGCTAGCTTTCGCCGGACCAAGTGGCGGTATCTTCTCCTTCTGGCACTGGCTGAGCTGTTGGCCATGGGGCTTTGGTTTTCGGCGTCGGCCGTCGTGCCGCAACTGACCGCGGCGTGGGACCTGACGGGGGCGCAGCAATCGTGGATGACGATGAGCGTGCAGATTGGTTTTGTCGTGGGCGCCCTCCTGAGCGCGGTGCTCAACCTGGCCGATGTGATTCCGGCCCATCGGCTCTTTGCCGGCTCTGCGCTGCTGGGCGCAGGGGCGAACGCGGCGATTGCCCTGTTCGTTGAGCAGGCGGCCCCCGCACTCGGACTGCGATTCCTTACTGGCGTTTCGCTCGCCGGGGTGTATCCGCCGGGCATGAAGCTCGTCGCGAGCTGGAGCGACCGCGATCGCGGACTCGCCATCGGACTGCTGGTGGGGGCGCTCACCGTCGGGTCTGCGATGCCGCATCTGCTGAACGTGCTGCCCTTTGCGGGGACCACCGGCGGCCTGCCGCCGTGGCGCAGCGTGTTGCTGGCGGCGTCGGCCCTGGCTGTGGCCGGCGCGGCCATCGCGGCCTTCTTGGTGCGGAGTGGGCCGCACCTGGCTACCGGGGCCACGTTTGACTGGCGGCAGGCGGCGGCGGGTCTTCGTCACCGGCCCACCCGGCTGGCTAATTTCGGGTATCTGGGCCACATGTGGGAGTTGTACGCGATGTGGGCCTGGGTGCCGCTGTACCTGCTGGCGAGTTACGAGCAGGCCGGGTGGAGCGCGACCGGCGCCCGGATCGCTGGTTTCGGCGTCATTGCCATTGGAGGGGTCGGCTGCGTCGTGGCGGGACGGCTGGCCGACCGCGTGGGGCGGACGCGGGTCACGTCGTGGAGCCTAGCGGTCTCAGGCGCGTGCGCGCTCACGGCCGGGTTCCTGATTGCCTATCCGCTGTGGCTGACGGTGCTGTGCCTCATCTGGGGCTTTGCCGTGGTGGCCGACAGTGCGCAGTTTAGCGCCGCCGTGAGCGAGCTGAGCGACGCCCGGTATGTGGGCACGGCCCTCACGGTGCAGACGAGCCTGGGGTTCCTGCTCACGCTGGGCTCGTTGCGCCTGGTGCCCCCGCTCGTCGAGTACGTGGGCTGGACGGCGGCGCTCTCCGTGCTGGCGCTCGGGCCGGTCGCCGGGATTTGGAGCATGCAAGCGCTCCGCCGGCTTCCGGAGGCTGCAAAGATGGCCTCGGGCCATCGGTAAATGCGGTCGCCCGGTCAGCGGGCAGCGCGGAGCAGGTCGCGGACGACCGCGCAGAACCGGTCGATTTCGGTGCGGGTGTTGTAGTAGTGGACCGAGGCGCGCACCAGATCGGGCAGGCGGCGCTGCTCCGCGTCGAGGCGGGTCGAGGAGCGAGGGCTCACCGAGACGTTGAAGCCGTGTGCCCGAAGCGCGTGCTTGAGCGCGGCCGCGTCCATCGGCTCGGTCGAAAACGTCGTGATGCCGCCCTGTACGCGGCCCACGTCGTGCACCGTGACGCCCGGGAGGGCGGCCACCTGCTGGCGGAGGAAAGCCGCGAGGCGCTGGACGCGCTCGAAGATAGCATCGAGGCCCCATTCCAGGGCATAGTCGACCGCTACGCCCAGCCCGATCTTGCCGGCCACGTAGCCTTCCCACGTTTCGAAGCGGCGTGCGTCGGGGTGGATCTCGTACCGGTCGGGGGCGACCCACGTCGCGGCGTGCAGGTCGAGGAGGGGCGGCTCCAGGCGCTCGATCCAATCGCGCCGGACGTACAGAAAGCCCGTGCCGCGCGGGCCGCGCAAAAACTTGCGCCCCGTGGCCGAGAGCATCGTGCAGCCGAGCGCGCCGACATCGAGCGGCATCTGACCGGCCGACTGGCACGCGTCGAGCAGGAACGGGACGCCGGCGTCCCGCGCGATCGCGCCGACTTCGGCGGCCGGATTCACGAGGCCGCCGTTCGTCGGCATGTGCGTGAGGGCAATCAGCGCGACATTGTCGTCCATCATCGACGCTAGCTGCGCCACGTCCACCTGACCGGCTTCGTCGCGGGGCACCACGTCGATCGTGACACCGGTCCGGCGGGCGACCTGCAGCATGGCGATGTAATTGCTCGCGTAGGAGGCCGGCGACGTCAGGATGCGGTCGCCGCGCTCGAACGCCATCGCGTAGAAGGCCATGTCCCAGGCGCGCGTCGCATTCTCGACGACGGCCACCTCATCGGGGGCACAGCCCAGCATCGTGGCGATCGCCGCATACGTGTGTGCCAAGGTCTCCTCGGCGTCGGCTGCGGCTTCGTAGCCGCCCATTTCGGCTTCGCGGTGGAGGTGGCGCAGCTGCGCGTCGAGCACGGGCTGGGGCGGCAGCGCCGCACCGGCGTTGTTGAAGTGCACCACCTCGGTGCAGCCCGGCGTGTCGCGCCGGGCCCGGTCGATGTCAAGCGGCATGCGTTGGGTCGTTTTCCAGGAGAAAGGAGTCGAGCACCTCGAAGAGAGCGTCGGGGGTTTCCCACTGCGGGAGCAGTCCGGAGTCCAGCGCGGCCCGGCGCAGGTCGCGGGCATTTTGTGCCACCACGTCGGCCACCTGCTTGAAGTCCTGCACCACCTCGTCCGCCTCCTGCGGCGTGACGAGCAGGGTGGGCCGGTAGAGGCGGGCGTAGACCGACGCGGCGGGCGAGGGGGGAAACAGCGTACCATCCACAAAACGCCGCGGCGCGTAGTGGGCGCCCTGGGCGTGGGCGGTGACGTAGGCGTAGTCCACGAGGTCGTCGGGGAGGCGGGTCGGGTCGAGGAAGACCTGCTGCGCGTAAAACCGCCGAATGGAGGCGCGCTGCGTGAGGGCGTAGTAGAGCAGTTCGAACGCCCCCACGCGGCTGGAGGCCCGCACGAAGAAGCGTCCGACGGCAGATGGGCCCCGGTCCTCGCCCAGGCCGGTGGGACTGATGAGGACGAGCCGGCGGGTCAGCGTCGGGAGCTCCTGGGCGACACGGGCGGCGTACTCGGCACCGAGCGACAAGCCAATCAGGTCCGCGGGCTGTTGGATGCGCTCTTGCAGAAAGCTGCGCAACTGGTGCAGGTAGAGCGCAGGGCGGTACGCGAGGTCGGCCCGGGCTGAGCGCCCAAAGCCCAGCCAATCCATGGCGAACAGCGGGCGGTCCGTGGTCGTCGCGAGGTGCTCGAAAAGCGGACGCATCTCGAAGCTGGAGGCCGCTGCGTTAAAGCTGTGCACCAGCACGATGGGCGGGCCGGAGCCGGGCCGGACGTAGTAGTTGACGCGTCCCTCCGGCCCCTCGAAGGTGCGCACGGGGGCGTCGATCGCGGGAGGCAGCATGGCGGGGGCAGGCAGGCGCTGCCGAATGACCCACCGGGCCACGGCCCCGGCGGCGTAGGTGCCAAGGGCGAGCGAGCCGGCAACGGACAGGGCGCGGGGCCATGCGGTATCGCGATCGGAGGACTCAGGGTTCGGACGCATGCTGGAAGCGGGCGGTGCCGGCAACAGGATGAAGCGGAGGGCGGGAACGAATGCAGTCGCTTGCACTGTAGAATGCGGGGCGGTACGTTGGCCCGGTAAGCCAGGGTGCCAGTGCACGGTCGCGGTGCATGTGGGACGTAATCTACGACCAGCGCGCCGCAATCGAAAACGAAACTACCCCCGTAGTTCAACCGGATAGAACTGCGGCCTCCTAAGCCGCCAATCCTGGTTCGAGTCCAGGCGGGGGTACGATGTTACGGGAGACGTTGGAATCCGGTCTGCTCGAAGTGACAATCGAACGCCAACGCATGCTCGATCTGGCGTCGTTCCCATGACGACAAAGGAAATGCAGCCGGTCAGCGAATAGCGCTTGTCCGACCGGTCCTGAAATAGAAGCCACCCGGCATTGAAGCGCTCCCGCGTCACATGCACGATCTCTACCGAATTGCTTGCTTGCAGACGCCGCCCGATCTCGACCGCTTTCGCGTGACGGCCGCGACTGTTGAAGAAGGTGACCACCTCATCGACGACATATGAGGTCGTGATGATCAGCGGAGGCGCGGCCAGGATGTCCTCTTGCCAGTGCCGGACGGCCGCGCCGTGATGCTGATCGTCGGAGGCTTCAAGGGCAATGAGATAGCCCGTATCGAGAAAACAAGCGGTCATGTGCCGTAGAGGTCGCGGTCGTGGTGTTCGGCCGCCTCGGGCGCGTTGCACGGGACAGGCTCACGGCCGAGTCCCTGAATTGGATCCGGTTCTTCAGCCTCGGTATAGTCAACGGGTTCAATCACCACCCGTCCCTCTTCCGATTTGGAAGTTGGAAGGAAGCGCTCGTCGCCTACAACGCCGGCTCAAGATTGGGCGGTACCTCTCTTGCTCGCCATGCTCGGCGTGATAGGGATACTTCTAAAAAAACTGTAGGTCCTGCGGCATGGCATCTCCGGAGTGGCGTTGGCTGCACCTTTGTACAATGTGACGTCTGACGCATATACTCATAAATACACCTCTTTACGAAGTACCCCTGTCATTCAGCAGAGCCCTTACATGAGCGAACAACCCTCTCTCTTTGGCCGCAAGCTGCGCGCCGACATCGAGATCGAGAACGAGCTGTGGGAGGCGGCGGTCGATCTTCGGGGCAACATCGCGCCGGCTGACTACAAGCACTACGTGCTACCGCTCCTCTTCCTGCGCTACCTGTCGCTGCGCTATAATGAGCGCCGCGACGAGCTGGAGTCGCTGGTGAAGGATCCCGAGTCGGCGTACTACACTGAAGACCAAGCCATCCAGGAAGACATTCTCGCCGATCCCGACGAGTACAAGCGGAAAGGGGCGTTCATCATCCCCGAGGAGGCCCGCTGGAGCTACCTCCGCGACCATGCGCAGGACGATGACATCAAGCTGAAGGTCGACCATGCGATGGAGCTCCTGGAGGACACGTATCCCGAGCTGCAGGGTGTGCTACCGAAGATTTACGCGGGCAGCAACCTGAGCCGCGAGAACCTCACGAACCTCATCAACCTCTTCTCGCGGGACATCTTCCAGGGCGAGACGCGTGATAAGCAGGCCGACATCCTGGGGCGCGTCTACGAGTACTTCATCACCCACTTCGCGTCCACCGAGGGCACGCGGGGCGGTGAGTTCTTCACGCCGCGCTCGATCGTCCAGGTGCTCGTGGCCATGCTGGAGCCGACGTCGGGCACCGTGTTCGACCCGGCGTGCGGCTCGGGTGGCATGTTCGTCCAGGCGGCGGCGTTCACCGACAACCGCCACGCGCTCTCCTTCTACGGGCAGGAGAGCATCGACACGACACTCCGCCTCTGCAAGATGAACTTGCTCATGCACGGGCTGCAGGGCGACGTGCGCCTCGGCAATTCGCTCCTGAACGACCAGCACGAGGGGGTGAAGGCGGACTACGTGATCGCGAACCCGCCCTTCAACATCCGCTCGTGGGGCGCAGACAAGATTCCGGGCGACGACCCGCGCCTGCAGATCGGACGCCGCCGCGTGCAGCCGACCGACTCGAACGCCAACTACATGTGGATGATGCACTTCCTGCATCACCTGAAGGACGGCGGCACGGCGGGCTACGTGATGTCGAACGGCTCGATGACGACGAGCCTGACCCACGAGGAGGAAGCCCGCACGGCGCTCGTGGACGAGGGCTTCGTGGACTGCATCGTGCAGCTGCCGAGCCAGCTCTTCTTCGGGACGGGCATCCCCGCGTGCCTGTGGTTCTTAAGCAAGGGCCGGGATGGGTCCGATGGCCAGCGCAAACGGGACGACGAGATCCTGTTCATCGACGCCCGCGAGCTGGGCGAGATGGCGACGCGCACGCAGCGGGTCCTGAGCGATGACGAGGTTGCGGAGCTTGAGCAGATCTACCACCGGTTTCGCACGGACGAGGCGCCTGAGGATGAGCCGGGGTTCTACGCGGTGGCCTCGCTCGACCAGGTGCGCGGCAACGACTACAAGCTGACGCCGGGCCTGTACGTGGGCTTTGCCGACGATGAGGACGACGGCGTGCCCTTCGAGATCAAGATGCCGCAGCTGATCGATGAACTGGAAGATCAGTTTGCAGAATCAGAGCGGTTGCAGAAAAAGATCAGTAGTGAACTTAAACAGCTGATATGACCTGGAGCGACAAGAAGCTAGGTGATTTTATCACACTAAAGCGTGGTTATGACTTAACGAAATCGGATCGGCGTGATGGGGATGTCCCAGTAATCTCCTCGTCTGGACTCTCTGGATACCACGACGAGGCAAAAGTGAGCGGCCCGGGCGTCATAACAGGCCGCTACGGATCAATCGGTGAAGTGCACTATGTTGATGAAGATTACTGGCCTCACAACACGACACTCTACATTGAGGACTTTCAGGGCAACCACGAAAGATTCGCCTACTACTTTCTTATTAATCTCAACTTAGAGCACTACAATTCGGCTAGCAGTGTCCCTGGACTGAACCGCAATCACCTGCACGAGATCAGTGTAAGAGTACCCGATGTTGCAACCCAGCGCCGCATCGCCGACATCCTCGAGGCGCTCGACGACAAGATCGTGCTGAACCGCCAGATGAACGAGACGCTGGAGGCGATGGCGCAGACGCTCTACCGCCACTGGTTCGTCGACTTCGGCCCGTTCCAGGACCAGCCTTTCGTCGACTCCGAACTGGGACCGATTCCTGAGGGGTGGCGTGTCGAGGCGTTGGATGACATTGCAGATTTCCTTAACGGTACGGCATGGAGTCGCTACAAACCCGAGTCCGACGATGAACAGACGCTCTCCGTCATCAAGATCCGCGAGTTGCGAAATGGGTTCGATGAGAAATCGGACGAGGTTGGAAAAGAGCGTCTACCCGATAAATACATCATCCGGGATGGAGACATCATCTTCTCGTGGTCAGGGAGTCTCCTGCTCAGGATCTGGAGTGACGGTACAGGCGCTCTCAACCAGCACCTCTTTAAAGTGTCATCCGAGCGCTACCCAAAGTGGTTCTATTATCTGGCCGTGCGACATTACGTGGAATACTTCCGCCGCATCGCCGAGAGCAAGGCAACCACAATGGGGCATATTAAGCGAAGCCACCTCTCGGAAGCCCAGGTTGCAATCCCCCCTGAAGATGTGTTTGAACGCATCGATGGCACCCTGAGCCCGATCATGCAGAAGCGGATTGCCAACGAGCTAGAGTCGAAGAAGCTCGCCGAAACTCGCGACTACCTGCTACCCAAGCTCATCGCGGGCGAAATCGAGGTGGAGGCCGCGGAGGAGCGCGTTGAGTCGGCCGCGGCATGATCCCTGCGCTTGTCCCGGAGAAACCTCGCTGCCCAGCCTACCGTCTAACTGTACACTGCATCACAACCCTCGGGGGATCGCCATGCTGAACCAAATCCAGGCCGACGCGCTGGCGCAGATGAGCGCCGACGAACGGAAAGAGCAGCTCGACGCGCTCGTGGAGCAGGCCCGCACGGCGAATGGCAGCTCCACGGCCTACCTCAAAAGTCGGATCAAGGCATTCGAGCTCCGCTACGAGATGACGTCCGAGGCGATGCTGGAGAAGCTACAGGCGGGCACGCAAAAGGAGACGGCCGACATCGCCGAGTGGCTGTTCCTGCTGGACGCGCTGGAGGGCAGCGGTGAGTAAGCACGCGCCCAACGTCTTCTCCAGCTACGAGGAGATCCACGAAACCGTCATGGCCCAGATGCGCCGTGGCGGTTTCGTCGTATCGGACACGCTCACCTTCACGCCGCTTCCCGGCTCCATCCTGCTGGAAGGCACGATCCGCTGCCGAGGCGGCATCTACATCGACGTGCGAAAACGCCTTGACGTCCTGGACGGCGAAGGCGCCAACGCGCTCGTCCAGACGGCCAGCTACTCCTACAACGTCGCACTGGAAGGCACGGGCAACATCGTTCGGTACGACAGCCCGCACCGCACCCACCGGCAGTTCCATCACGTCCACCGCTACGACGTGCTCGAAGGCGACACGGACGGTGTCGTCGAACGCGTACCCGAGGACGACTGGCCGACACTTGGCGAAGTCATCCGCGAAGCCCAGGCCTGGTACTACGACCACTACGACGCGCTGAACGCGTAGTCCCTTTCTTGCATCCGCTGCTACGGCCGTGTACCATGATTGTATGCCGCAAATCCGCACTGCCGTACCGCAAACCCATCGATCAAATCGACGGCTGCCCGTCTCACGACTTGGAGCAGTAGCATGCCCGATGATCCACCACTATCGCTGGTTGGTGACGACGCGCCCCTCGGCGATCCCAACGAAAACCTCTTCGAAGAAACGACCGTCGAGCGGCTCAAGGAGCTTGGCTACGACCATTACCTGGGGAACGACCTGCGCGGCGAGGACTTCCCGGAAACCCAGGTCGTCCATCGGCCGACGCTTCGCGCCTTCCTCAAGGCGCAATATCCCCAGCTCGATGAGACCGCCCCCGTCAGGCCGTCCAGCACATCGCCAGCCCGGATGGGGTCGACGTCCTCCAGCGCAACAAGCACCTCCACGAGCTGGTCACGCAGGGCTTTGAGCTGGCCGAGCTGGAGGCTGAGGGCGACCTCGAACAGGAGAAGCTGAAATGGTCGGCCCTGGAGCGGGCCGCGGGCGCGCAGCCCCGCCTGGAGAAGCTGGCCAAAGACATCGTTGCCCACTACGAGCGGCG
>JAAAPH010000511.1 GCA_009908415.1 Bacteroidota bacterium | reverse complement strand
CGACACGTTCACGTCGGTGAACAGGTGGTCGCCCACGTACAGGATCTTCTCACCGCGCAGGCCGAGGCTCTTCTCGATGAGCGCCGCGTTGCCGCCCACGTACACCTCGCCCTCGTCCAGCGTGCCGTTGTGCTCGCGGAGCAGCCCGTCGTCGCTCACCACGCGGAAGGCGGGCGACTCCACGGAGAAGAAGTCGGGCTTGCGGGCGCCGACGATCGAGATGTCGAACAGGTCGCGCCACGTCATCTTGCCGGGCAGGTACGGCGTCACGGCGTAGTCCAGCATGGGGCTCGCGTAGTCCCACTCCGAGTTGGTGATGAGCAGCACCTTCTTGCCGGCCTCCTTCTGGTCGAGCAGCGCGAGCGGCATTTCCTCGTCGAGGGCCACGAACCGCTCGGGGTGGTCGATGATCTCGGCCTTGAGCCGCCCCTCCATGTGGGCCTCGTCGAGCGTCTGGCGGACGCGGGCATAGAGGTCGTGATAGCCCATCGACGCGCCCAGCTCGCCGGCGTCGAGCAGGTCCACGAGCTGCATGTACATGCACGCCTCGGAGATGGAGAAGAGCGTGTTCAGGAAGAGCCAGCGCGGCTCATTGAGGTCGACGAGCGTGCGTTCGTAGGTTTGCCGCTGCGCGTTGAAATCGAGCGGCTCGGTGCCGTGGAAGGCGCGCTTCACGTAGCCGAAGCGGTTCGCCTTCACGATGTTGCCGTGCTCGGTGTCGATGATGAGCCCACGGATGACGAGGTCGGGATCGAACGTGAGGTCGTCGACGGGCCAGCCGTCGTTGAGCAGGCCTTCCTTGATGTAGGAATAGGCGCGCTGCTCCCACTCGCGCATCCGGTAGTGGATGAGCGTGTAGTCCATGTCGTACCCAATCGCGCCGATCTTGCGCAGGTTGAGCGTGCGGTTGCAGAAGAGGCCGCGGGCCGGGGTGTGTCGCTCCATGTGAATGGTCAAATGACAGAATGTGCAATGAAAGGGCGGGGCGTACGAGCAAAAAGCACAGCGCGTCCGGGCTAAACGAACGAGCCCGCGTTATGCTTCATGCTGCGCCAGCGGTAACGGATGGATAATGCCGAGCTTCTGCTTCCGCGCCGATGTGCGAGGGATGCGACAAACCCGGATGCACGCACCAAGTCATTCCCGCCTCCGATCGGGACAAGAGCGAAGCGACCGACGAAGTAATCCAGGTGATTCAACGGCCGGACTGGATTCCCAATCAAGTTGGGAATGACAACGGGCGCGGTCGGCGTCCGGATAACGCGAATCGGCACCGTCACACCAGCACGTCGATGATGGTGCGGGGGCGGGCGGTTTCGGCGGCGCTAAGGCGTTGCAGGAGCGGGGTCCACAGTCCATCCTCTGGACAGATGCGACGGGAGAGGGCGCACACCTCGTCGTCGAAGCGGGCAATCGTCTTGGGCACGGCATGCTCAGGCAACGTGGCGAGTTCCTCGGCGCGGGTCCAGGCTACGACACGCGCCTTGGCGAGGCAGAAGTTGCAGAGCGCCTCGTCGAGCCGCCCGCCGAGCCGGTCGATTACGCCCATCGTGGGCCACAGCGCGGCGATCTCGTCTTGCACGTCGTCGACGAGATCGGCCAGAATCGTGTTGATCCGCTCGAAGTCGGTGCGGAGCGCGGGGAGCGCCTCCGCGGGCGCCGTCTCCACGGCGGCGATGCCGAGGTCGAGGTTGATGTGCGCGTTGATGCCGAGCATCAGGTGCTGCAGGATGAGCGGGTCGGGCGACGCGGCCTGGGCAAAACCGTACGCCCACGACCGGGTCGGCGCTTCGCCGCGGCGGTGCTGGTCGAAGGCTTCGAAGTAGCGGTTGGCAAAGCGCACGTCGAGTTCTTCCATGCGCGCGCCGTCGTCGAAGCGACCCGCCGCGATGTCCTCCTTGACCTGGATGGTCACTTTCCGGTAGAGCGCCGGGAAGTAGCCCAGCCGGCTGTCCGTGCGGCGGCAGTGCACGACGATGTCGCCCAGCCGGGCGATGACGTCGTCGATGGTGCGGGCGTCGGGAACCACGGTCGTCCGGGCGCGGGTAGCATGAGCAAAGTGGACGCCCCCAATATAACACGATTCGGCGCCGCATCCACCCCCCTCCCTGTAGGGCGGCGTGTGAGCTACAGCACGTGCTTGACGCGGCCGCCGTCCACGGGGAGTGCGACGCCCGTGATGTACGCGGCGCGCTGGCTCGCCAGGAAGGCGACGGCGGCCGCGAACTCGTCCGTCGTGCCGATGCGCTTGAGCGCGTTGGCCTCGGCCCAGTCGGCCTCCACCGCGTCGTACGACTGCCCGGTGCGCGCCTGGATGGTCTCGGCCAGGTCCTTCAGCCGCTCGGTGCGCGTGTAGCCCGGCAGCAGCGTGTTCACCGTGATGCCCTCGGGGCCGACCTCGTTGGCGAGGCTCTTGGCGAAGCCCTGCACGCCGGCCCGCGCCGTGTTCGAGAGGTCGAGGTTGGGGATGGGCTGCTTGGCCGAGACGGACGTGACCATCAGGATGCGAGCGAGCCCATTGTCCTCCGCAGCTGCCTCACGGAGATGCGGGAGCGCATGCCGGCACAGGTTGATCGTGCTCATCAGGTTGAGCTCGACGGCGTCGCGCCAGTCGTCTGCGTCGAAGTCGTCGATCGAGCCGGAGGGCGGGCCGCCGGCATTCGTGAGCAGGATGTTGAGCCCGCCGAAGTGATCCACGGTGTGGTCGATGGCCTGCTCGATCTGCGCCTCGTCCGTCACGTCGCACGCGAGCGGCAGCAGGCGATCGGGGTCCACGCCGGCGTCGTCGGCAATGGCGGTGGCCGCGTCGGCGATGCGCGTTTCGCTGCGGGAGCAGAGGGCCACGCGGCTCCCCTCGCGGGCGAGTTCGGCAGCGGCGGCCCGGCCGAGTCCGCTGCTCGCGCCGGCCACGAAGGCGATGCGGTCGGTGAGTCCGAGGTCCATGGCAGGTGGGGGTTAGTGAAGGGATGCGCTCGGCTTCAACCACGCGATCCGCCCGGACAATGACAACTGCGGGGACGCGTGTATGGGTGTGTGGGAGAGCGGGCGTGTGGGAGAGCGGGAAGCTTGCCTCGGCCCGAGGGGGGCTGGATCCCAACGCCCAACCTTCAACCTCCCAACCGTCAACCTGCAGCGTTAGCGCTGGCGCGTGTACGTGATGTAGTCGGTATTGACGGGCTCGACGCCCTGTTGGCGGACGGCCTGCGCGATCTGCCCGCGGTGGTAGTGACCGTGCGTGATGACGTGCATCAGCACCTCGCGCACCGGCGTCTGGTACTCCACGCCTCGGCTGTTTTGGTACGACGCGGCCGATTGCAGGTCGTAATCCGAGCATCCGTCCAGGAAGACCTGGTAGTCGTCATACGTGGCGTCGAGCAGCCGGGCGCAGGCCGTCCAGTCCAGCGATGGCCAGATCGGCACGTCGGCACTGTCCTCGCCCCGCAGCCGCGTGATCCAGACGCGCTTCGTAGCGGGCAGGTGCGCCATAACGGCTCGCGTACGGGCGTCCACGTCGTCGAGCGCGCGGAGCCGATCCAGCCAGCGCGCGTTCGCCCAGTGGTCGTATTCGAACAGGTCGATGAGATGGTCTTTCATCGATAGGACGCAGGGTCGGAGGAAAGGATGTCGCGAACGATGGTGAGGTGGTGCTGCGAGTGGATGCGCACGAACCGGAGCCACTGCGGCCCGTCGAGCATCCCCATCCGCGGGTGCTCGATGCGTCCCTCGGCCGCACCGAGGGTGTCGAGGTGTTCGCCCACGGCGTCCAGCTTGCTCCGGCTGCGGGTGAGGGCATCTTGCAGCGCGTCCCGATCGAGGTCGTCCGGCGGCGTGACGTAACCGGGGGCCTGCATGGCCCGGCGCGGTATCGACGCAGCCTCCAGCACGGCGCGGCCAATCTCGTTGGGCCCTCCGTCGGCGTCGCCGCGGCCATAGGCGATGTAGAGCGCCGCGGCGAGGCTCTTGCCGTTGGCCACCCAGATATGGTACAGGTGCTGCGCCGGCGACCATCCCGAGGCGTCAGGCTGGACGCCAAAGAGCACGGCATCGGGGGCGTCGAGCACGGCCTCGGCGTCGTCGTAAAAGGCCTGGAGCTGGTCGCATTCGTCGCGGACGTCGATGTCGTTCGGCATGGTGGATCGGGCGTGTGATGGTTGGTGAGCGGAGGCGTGTGCCGCGATGGGCAGGATGCCCGGCCGTCAGCGGCGGCCGCGGTTGACGATCTGGCACGTGGCCTGGCTGAGGGCGACCGTTTTGCCGGCGTCGGTGTGGGCCCGCGCGGCGAGGAAGAGCTGCCGCCCGGCGCGCTCGACGACCCAGCCCCGCACGGTGACGTGCGCATCGTCCGGGCCGAGGGGACGGATGAACGACGTGTTCAACTGCGTCGTCACGCTGGGCGGCGCCACCAGATAGCTCAGCGGGCCGAGCGTGTTGTCGATGGCGGCGACGATCATGCCACCCTGCATGTAGCCCATCGGGTTCTGGTAGCGCTCGCGCACGGGGAAGCGCGCGACCAGCGCTTCGTCTTCCTCGTAGCGAAGCAACTCGCCCCCCATATCGACGAACACCTTCGGCGGGATCTCGATGTCGGCGTCGGTCGGCAGCTTGGCCCGCAGCCGGGCGACGACCTCGTCATTCGTGGCGTTGCTCATGCAGAATACGGCGGATCGATGGATGGATTCATTCGGCGGGGCGGTGCGCCCAGTCCCACGCGGCCTCGGCGCGGTCGATCACGCGGGTGCGGTCGTCCGGCAGCAGGAAGCCCGCGTCGATGAGCGCGTCGGCGGCCTGCTCCAC
>JAAAPH010000239.1 GCA_009908415.1 Bacteroidota bacterium | reverse complement strand
GGATGGCATCAGCTTTGTTGAAGACCGATACGTGCACGTACGCGCCATCAACCACGCCGGCGCGGCGGGCCCCATCCGCACGATCGGGCCGTTCCGCCCGGTGGACCCGACGGCGCCCCGGCGCCCGCATCCGTACGCGATGGCCATGCAAGACGGCATTCGGATTTATCTGCCGCGTCCGGCGGCGGATCGCGAGTCGGGCATCGAGGGCTACCAGTACGCCATCGCCCGCCAGACGGCGCAGGGCGCCTTCAACGGATGGGAGCGCCCCTTCCCGACCGATGGATCGGTCGACTTTGAGCCGCCGTGTTCGAGCGGCAGCGGCGTCTACCAGGTCTACGTGTCCGTGTCTGTGTACGTGCCAGGCAGTGGCGGAGGCAGTGGGAGCGGCTCCTCGGGCCCGGCGCCCACCGGATGCTCGCCGGCGTACAGCGGCTCGTCCGCCCCGTACGTGTTCATCCCGAACGAGAACGTGCCGACCGGCACCAGCCTGTACGTGCACCTGCGCGCCATCAACCAGCAGGGGCACCGCTCGAAGTATTCGAGCACGACGGGTCCGATCGTGCTGGACACGTCGCCGCCCCATCGGCCGAGCGTGACGGCCAGCTTCCAGCCGGTCATCAACGGCAGCGGCAGCACGCTCTCGCTGGACGTGAGCGGCGTGCACGACCCCGAGTCCGGCGTCCGTAGCGTCGAGTACGGCCTGAAGGAGGATGGATCGACCACGTGGTACGACTACGCGACGCCCTCCGGCCTGGCGACGTCGTCGCAGAGCTACAACCGCACCTTCAGCGGCCCATCCAGCCCGGGCAGCGAGGTCGGCATCCGGATCACGAACGGGAGCGGCCTGCAGCGCGTGAGCTGGCACTGCATGGACAATGGCCTGCTGCAGGGGAACGACTGCACCCCAACGAATACGGTGGTCATGGACGATGCCGCTGACGTGCCGGCCTTCAATCCCAACGCCCTCTTTATCAACAACGATGAGTGAGCTGATGCTTCGCCGTTTACCCCTTTGGCCCGTGCTGTGGACCCTGCTGCTAGTAAGCGGGGGGGTCGCCCTCGTCGGGCCCGCGCACGCCCAGGAGGACGCCGCCGTGCGTGTGGCCCTCCGCGGCGACAGCGCCTACGTCTACCACACGGCGATCCTGCCGGCCGGCCACGGCTTCCACCTGGAGCGCATCAGCGACGGGGGCGACACGACGCGTGTCACCGACGCCCCCGTGCTCGGCATCCAAGCCCCCGACCGCCTGCCCGCCCTGCTCGGCGAGCGGTACGACGCGCTCCGCAATCAGCTGGAGGTGGACACGCCGCTGGACCTGTACCTGGCCCTACGCAGCGACCGTACGACGCGCCGGCTCAGCCTTTTCCTCTACCCCGAGGTGGGGCGGCAGTTGGGGCACCTCGCCATCGACGCCACCGCCCCGATCGGCACGCCGGTCACGTACCGCTTCGTGTTCGTCGACGGCACGGGCGCCCCCACGGGGCGCACGCTCTCGCAGCGCGTCCCGCTGGAGCGCACCGAACGCCCGGCGCCCACCGACCTGGAAGCCGAACATACCGGCCGCACCGTGACGCTGTCGTGGACGTACCCGCAAGCGCCGCCCGACACGGACGATACGATCATCCGGTTTGCCGTGTACCGCCTCGACACGCTGCGCGCCGAGGACGGCACGGCCGACGTCGTCCCGGAGCCGGTACACGGCGACGCCGTCATCCTGCGCAACAATGCCGTGTCCGACTTCGAGTACACGTTCGACGTGCCGCGCACCGGTGCCACGGAAACGTTCTTTGTCGCAGCCGTCTCGATCACCGGCGAGGAGACGCCGAGCGAGCGCATCGCGTACGAGGTGACCGACAACGTGCCGCCGCCCATGCTGGCGGACGTGCGCACCGTGGTGGGCGACAGCCTGCCGACGGCCGAGCTGACCTGGCCCGTGAGCCCCGCGCCCGACGCGGCCGGCTACCACGTGTACCGCGCCCCGCGCATGGAGGCCGAGTTTCAGCGCCTCACCGCGGCGCCGCTCGACGTGCTCTCCACCGTCTACCTCGACACCACGGTGACCGGCGGCGAGTCGTTTTTCTACCGCGTGTCGGTCGTGGACGAGGCCGGCAACGAGAGTCCGCGCAGCAACCCCGTCATGGCGCAGGTCACCGACCGCGTGCCGCCGCCCACGCCGCGCGCGCTCACGGCGGCGTTCCAGGAGGACGGCACCGTGCAGCTGCGCTGGACGACCGACGCCACACCGCCCGACCTGTGGACGTACCGCGTGCTGCGCCGCCGCCTCGACCAGGGCGACCTGCCGTTTGCTCAGGCCAACACCACGGTCGTTCAGGATACCGCCTTCACCGATCGGGGCGGGGACCAGCGCACCGACGCGGCCCGCTTCGACGAGGGGGCCCGCTACCGCTACGCCCTCGTGGCCGCCGACAGCGCGCGCAACTTCAGCGACAGCGTCTTCGTCGACGTGACGATTCCCGACCGGACGGCCCCGCCGCCGCCCAATCAGTTGAGTGCCATCAACGACGGCGGCCTGCGCGCCGTCCTCCGCTGGGCCCCCGGCGCCACGGCCGACATCACCGAGTACGTCGTCTATCGCCGGACGAACCAACCGGCCGCTGAGGACAGCGCCATCGCCCGCGTGCCGCACCCCCAACTCTCTACGCAAGACGACAGCGTGACGGTGGGCACGACGTACGTGTACACCGTCACCGCCGTCGACTCGCTGGGCAACGAGAGCCCGCGTACCCGCACGGCCACCCTCCAGATGCGCGACCTCGACCCGCCCCCTGCCGTGCGCAACGTGCAGGCCTTCCGGCAGAACGGGGCGACCACCGTGCGCTGGGACCCCTCGCCCTCCTCGGACGTTGCCGGATACCGCGTTTACCGCGCCGATCTGGCGACCGGTATCTACGAGCCGATTGGCCCGCTCGTCACGGAGACGCAGACGACCGTACCGCCGGACGATGAGAACGTCTTCTACCGTGTCCACGCCGTGGATACGTCGGGGAATGAGAGCCGCCCGAGCGTGCCCGCGCGGCGCGTCGTCGTGACGGCAGAAAACTGAGTCTGCGCGCATCCCTCTTGTTGCACTACGCCGCCCACCGCTATGCGCAACGGCATCTCCTGGACATCTTGGCTGGGCCTCGTGCTACTCGTTGCCGGGCTGAGTGCGACCGGCGCGCAGGCCCAGTCGCCGGCTCAGTCGCCGACCCTCAGCGACGGCATTCAACGGTTCGAGCAGGGCGACTTCGCGGGCGCCATTCCGCCGCTCCAGCGCGCGATCGCGGCCGACTCGTCGCTTGCGGCCGCCTACCCGCTGCTAGCGACGGCCCTGCTGCGCACCGGCCAGACGGCCTCGGCGCTCGATGTGGCCCAATCCGGCGCACGCCGCTTCCCCGATAACACCACGCTGGCCCTCCTGACGGCCGAGGCGTACCTGCGGCTCGACACGCCTACATCTGCGCTGCCGTGGCTCCAGCGCGTGGATGAGCGCGTCCGCCGCGCGGGGCCGGATGTCCTGCCTGCGCGGACCACGCCGGAGCAGTTGCACCAGCAGATCGCCCAGGTCCACCGGGTGCTGGGCGGGCGCCACGCCGAGCGCCGCGCCTGGGACCGGGCCACGTCGCACTTCCAGTCTGCACGCCGCTATGCGCCGGACTCGGTAGCCACCCATCGCAACCTGGCCTATGCCCACGTGCAGCAGGAGCAGTGGGGGAAGGCGCTCGACGCGGCCAACACGGGCCTGGCGCGCTTCCCCAACGATGAGGGCCTGCTGCGCCTCAAGGCCAGCGTGCTGTACGAGCAGCAGATCCTCGACGAGCTGGCCGCCGTGCTCGAACGGCTCTACCGCCTCCGCCCCGACGACCCGAGCCTGGGCGTGTCGTACGGGCAGGCGCTCCTGG
The DNA here is from genome assembly GCA_009908415.1 of Bacteroidota bacterium. GTDB lineage: Bacteria > Bacteroidota > Rhodothermia > Rhodothermales > Salinibacteraceae > JAAAPH01. Next base: position 888 of record JAAAPH010000239.1, on the reverse strand, counting down.
CCAACCGTAAGGCCCCGGAGAGCCAGGCCGTCTTCGACTCGCTGCTGCAGCGCTTTCCAGAAGAACGCCCGATCTACGAGGCGCTGATTGACCTAAACCGGCGCCGCCTCAACTACCCCGGCGTGCTGGAGGTACTGCGCCGGATGGAGAAGGCGTTCCCGGACGACGCTGCGATTCCCCGCCGCCGTGCCCGCGTCCACGCGCTGCTTGAGGACTACGCCGCGGCGCGGGCCATCTACGATTCACTGCGCACCCAGTCGCCCGCCGACGCGTCGCTCGGCCTGGCCATCGGGGACACGTACGAGCAGCAGGACAGCTTGGAGGCGGCCGTCGTGGCCTACCGCCAGGTGGTGGACCAACGCCCCAACCATCCGGCCGCACTGCGGGCGCTAGGCCGCGTGCTGGAAGAGCAGGAACGCTGGCCCGACGCGCAACGCGTCTACGAGCAACTGGCCGCCGGACACTCCGATCCCCACGCGCACGTTCGGCTGGGCTGGGTCCACGAGCAGCGGGGCCAGCCCACGGACGCGGCGGCCGCCTATCGGCAAGCCCTCGATGCCGACACGGACGACCCGCTCGCGGCGTACCGGTACTCGGCCCTGCTGCTGGAGCAGGGCGACAGCACGGACGCGCGCGCCTTTGCCCTCGCTGAGCGCGCCCTGCGGCAGAGCCTGCGCGGCGTAAAAGACGCCCAGGAGCTCATGGTGGCGGCCCCCTCCTCCGGCCCGCCGTCCGGCGCCGCCCCCGACTCGGCGCAGCAGCAGGCGGCAGAGCGTCTCGACCGGCTGGATGACATCGCGACGGACGCCTTTCGCCACTTTACGACGGCGTTTCCGCGGTCGCGCACCGAGCCCGTCCTGCAGGACCTGCTCCGCCGCTACGCCCGCT
>JAAAPH010000217.1 GCA_009908415.1 Bacteroidota bacterium | reverse complement strand
CAATCATGCATTGGCCGGATACGGTCATGCGGCAGCAGTCTACAGCGTGCATCTTGACTAGCGCCACCCGGGCTTCCGTACTGCTGCACCTGACCGACTACCGGTATGACTTCCTCTCCAACCCCTGCCCCGACCCGTCCCGCGGCGCTCTCCGACATCGTACGGCTGGAGCTGGCCACCCTGGGAAGCGAGGTGGCTCCCTCCTCGCTGCGCGGGGAACGCGCTCCCACCGGCGACTGGGTGCTCGTGGCGGAGGGCAACGATGACTTACGCGCATACTTGCAGGCCTGCCTGAGTCCGCGGTGGAACGCCGCAGCGGTGACCGATGGTCGGGCCGCACTGGAGTACAGCCGCACGCACGCGCCGCCGCTCGTCATCGCCGGCGTCCACCTACCCGGCATGCGAGGCGCCGAGCTGTGCCGCGCGCTGCGCGCACGCTCAACCGCACACCAGCCCCTCCTTCTGCTCGTCGGGACATGCGCCCCCACGTCGCACAGCGCCGACGCCTTCCTGCCAACCCCCTTCGCCCGGCGCCGGCTCGTGGCGACTGTGCACCGCCTCTTCCGCCGCGCCCCACCCGCCCGCTGACGCGTCCTCTCCGTACCCTCTTGCTCCCTCGTTCACACCTCGAGCCCCAGCCCCATGAGTCCATTGATTTCACGCCTCACGAACACGACCGCCCTGCCCGGGGGACCTGCCTACGCGCTGTATGTCACGGGTCTTGCCCTCGCCGGCCTGCTTCTCCTGCTTCCCCGCACGAGCATCGCACAGCCCGTAACCTATGCCTGCGGCGGCGAGGGAGAAGCGCCGTGCGCCATCGACACCGAGTTCTTCTGGTCCAACGGTAACTTCTTCTGTGATCGCGGCCTGAAGGCGACCGGATTCAACGTGCTGCCCGACATCAGCTTCAACCTGAACGATGCGGTCGACTTCAATCAGGCCGATCTGAGCCAGATCGCTCAGCTCATCAATACGGACTGGCCGACCCTCCAGAGCAGGCTACGCACCCTTGACGAGAGTGATTTCCTCTACCAGCAGTGCACAGGCATCGAGCAAGATGGAGCGTGCTGGACCGTTCCGCCTACGCCAGCGGTCAAGGTCTCGGGCAAAGAGTTCGGCGGCACCTGCGTGCCCACCGGTGACCTCGAAAGCTGCACGATTTGGAATCCCTTCGGCGACGATGTAAGCGGATATAAAGACCCTGTCCTAGGGGCCTGCATTCCAACGGGCGACCTCACGAGCTGCGAGGTGACCATACCGGCTACACCGGGAGTCCCCGCTCCATACATCTGGCTCCCCGACCCGAGTGCGTCCGGCTGGCAGTTGCCACTTCACCTTGCGACGTTCATCAGCCAAGTGGACGCAGCGGTGGCGGCCCTGCCGGGCGACCTCGGCGTTGCGCTTCCGCCGCCGCCCGACCCAACCGGGATCTTGGCCTTCGAAGACCTGGCGACCGACTTCGCAGCCCCGCCAGGCACGTGCGTTAACGAGACGCGCCACCAACCGACTGCAACAGCCGTGCAGGAGTCTTGGACGTACTGGGCACTGACCAACCAGCGCGAGTTGGCCAAGCAGGAGCCGCTGAACTGGGTGACGCAGGTCTACACGCACAACGCCTACAACAGCGCCGCGGATGGCTATCCGTTCCCGAACCATGAGTACTCCATGACCGATCAACTGCGGATGGGCGCCCGCGTGCTGGCGCTCGACGTGCACTGGCACAATAGCCGCATGCGCCTGTGCCACGGCCAGCCCGACCAATTCGGCTGTGCAGACCTCGACCGCTTCGTCGATGGCGCCCTGAAGGAGCTGGCCGACTGGCTGACCGCCAACCCCGACGAGGTGGTGATCATCGACCTGGAGGATTACCTGTACGACCGTGAATCGACGTTCGACCACCTTCTGGCCACCTACCTCGGCGACGTCGTATACCGCGGCGCGGATCTCCCTGCTCACCTGGCCGGTGGGCCATCGACGTCGAACGTACGGGGGACGGTGAACGGCAACATGGTGACGGCCACCCGCTGGCCCACCCTGCAGGAGATGCGCGCCATGAACAAGCAGGTTATCATTGTCGGCAATAACACCTCCGAGTGGACCTGGCACGGCTCAGCCACCGGAGGGGGCAAAGCCTCGCACCTTCCCCTCGCGGCCGACGGCGGGCTCGACGGCTGCTTGCTAGGCGAAGGTCTCTACGACACCCCGATCGACCTCTCCACCCCCGGCGACAAATTTATCTCGGTGTACGAGGCACGCAGCCTGCTCGACCCGTTTGCCTTCCCCGGATTACTGAACCGCATGATGGTGGCCGACCTGGCGACCTGTGGCGCCAGCTACGTCGGCCTCGATATGTTGCAGGCGACGGAGACTACAGCCGACAACATCTGCAACGCCGAGCGAGATCGCGTACTGGAAGCGACCGGCAACAGCGCCCTCGCCGCGATCGCCTTCGAGGAGTGCGCCTCGTCTCACCGGCGGCTGACGTCGTTCGTCTGGAGCTGGGGGCCGGGCGACCGAGGCCAGAACGGATCATACGCGGCCCTGTCGATGGGCGATGGCCGCTGGCACTCGACGAGTACGGGCAACTATCATTACGCCTGTGCCTCTCCGCGGACTGGCGACCCCGCCAGCTGGCCGGCTCCACACGAAGAAACGTGGCGCGTCACGGAGGCCGCCGGGCCGTGGGACGAGGGCGAGGAAACCTGCATCCGTGAGTTCGGCGACCAAGGGCTCGTGTTCGTCGTACCCGTCAACGGCCGGCAGAACGAGCAGCTTCGCGCCGCCGCAAACACGGCCGGGCTCGGCAACGGCGATGCCGTGTGGCTGGACTACCGACGCCTCAGCACCGACACCTGGCTGCCCGGCAACGAGGCTGCGTTCACCGGGCCCGCCCACACGGTAGCGGGCGACCTCACCGGCGATGGCCCCACCGCCCTGATCAGCAACTGGGGCGGGACCGAATTCAACCGCGTGCGCACGTTTACACCCGACGGCGGCGACGCCTTCGTCCAACAGCACACGCAGCTGCATCCAGTGCAGCCCGTCGACTGGACGTCTCACACGCTGTACACGGGCGACTTCAACGGCGACGGGCGTACGGACTTGCTCTGGAATGACGTATGGAATAACTACGGCACGTTTTACGTCGGGCTTGCGCAGCCGGATGGTCGGTTCGACTTCGCGACGTCGGCGCACGCCATCCCGCTCTCCGAATACACCGACTGGCTCGTGCACCCGGCCGATGTCGACGGCGACGGCGCCACGGACCTGCTGGCGGTCTCCAGTTCGGCCACGCCGGGCCTCATGCGGGTGGGCCGGTCAAATGGCGACGGCACCTTCACCTTCGGAGACGTACAGATCCACTCCAACGTGCTCCGCGAAGGACAGGAGCAGTTTAGGCGCTACGAGGCGCTCGTCGGCGACGTGACGGGCGACGGGCGCGCGGATGTCGTGTGGAACGCACGCGCCGGCGTCGCTAGCGTTCGCAACCGTACCTATGTCAGCCAAGGGCAGGGCGATGGCACCTTCGCGTCGGGCAATGCGCAGGATCATCCTGTTAACCTGACCGACTGGAGGGCGTACTCGCCCCTTCTGGCTGATGTCGATGGCGACGGGACCGACGACCTCATCTGGAACCGACGGGGCGGCGGGGCCAATACGCTGTACGTTGCATCCACCACCGGCACCGGCGGATTCACCTTCAGCACGGACCCGCAGGTTCATCCGGCGAACGCGTCGTGGCGTGACTTTGACCTGCACGTAGGCGACCTGAACGGCGACGACCGGGCCGACCTCGTGTGGAACCGGCGCACGCCGACGGAGAACGTCTGGTACCTCGGCGTCGGACAGGCCGATGGCACGGTCCAGCTATCGGCGCCCCGCCAGCAGCACGCGGAGGAGCGAGACTGGACAACCTTCTCGCTTCACCTCGCGGATCTTGACGGCGACGGCAGCGGCGCCCTCGTGTGGCACGACCCGAACGCCGCCGTGACCACCCACGTGTGGATTCCGCCCCGCGCGGTGCTCCCGGTCGAGCTGACGCGTTTCACGGCCACCGCCGACCAGGCCGACGTCGTGCTCCAGTGGTCCACGGCCAGCGAAACCAACAACGCCGGGTTTGAGATTCAAGCAGCGCCCACCGACGATCCGGCGGCGGGATGGAACGCGGTGGCCTTCATCGAAGGAGCCGGCACGACAAGCGAACCCCGGCAGTACCGGCACCGCGTAAGTACTCTGGGCTTCGGCGCGTACCGGTTCCGCCTCAAGCAGGTCGACACCGACGGTACCACGCACTACTCGGAGGAGGTTGAGCTTACCGTAGCCCTCGATCAGGCTGTGCTCGTAAGCGCGCCGTACCCGAACCCAGCCCGCGCGGTAGTTACGCTCGACATGACGGTGCGCGAAACACAACACGTGTCCGTCGACGCGTACGACGTACTCGGGCGCCGTGTGGCCACCATCTACCACGGCCGACTTCCGGCTAACCGCACCGAGCGCCTTCGATTGGAGGGCCATCGCCTCCCGAGCGGGCTCTATTTCGTTCGGGCTGTCGGGGATGACTTCTCGATCACGCGCCGGGTGACGCTGGTACGCTAACCGGCCGCTTTGGACAAAAAGGGAACGGGCGGAGCGCATGGTGTACGCTCCGCCCGTTTTATGTTGGGCTCCATTCCCCGCTGTCCCCAACGCTTACCCCATCGCGCGCTCCATTTGGGCTTTCTTACGCTGGTTCGGGTCGAGGTAGCGCTTGCGCAGGCGGAAGGCTTCGGGCGTGATCTCAATCAGCTCGTCCTCGCGGATGAACTCGATGGCTTCTT
>JAAAPH010000362.1 GCA_009908415.1 Bacteroidota bacterium | reverse complement strand
CAACGCCCACGCGCCAGCCCACGTTGCCCTGCGCCGCGTACAGGTCGAGCGAGCCCGCGCGCTCGTTATTGTTCGTGTAGTACTGTGCGGAGGCCGACCCGCCGAGGTCGAACCGCTCGATGCCCGTCGTCGGCGCCGGCTTGCTGATCACGTTGATGGCGCCGCCCAGCGCGTCGGAGCCGTAGAGGATGCTGCTCGCCCCGCGGACGACCTCCACGCGCTCGGCCTCGCTGGCGTTGGTCGTGGGAAAGTGGCGCACGCCGAACTGGTAGAACTCCTGCGCGATGCCATCTTTGAGCAACACGATGCGGTTGCCGCTCAGCCCACGCAGTACCGGTTTGCCGGCCTGCGAGCCCGTCTGGATGGACGAGACGCCACCGACGTTGTCCCGGAGCAGATCGCCCAGCGCGGCGCCGCGGCGGGTCTGGAGCTGTTCGGGGCTCATCACGTCCACGTCTTGCGGGGCGCGGAGCGTGCTGCGGGCCCGGGCCGTGCCGGTAATGGTGACGCCGTCGACCTCCAGCACGCGGGACCGGAGCGTCACGTCGAGGGTCGCCGTCTCACCGGCCGCCAGCACAACCTCGCGCGTGGCCGTCTGGTAACCCACGAAACGAAACTCGATGAGGTGCTCGCCGAGGGGCAGGCTCGTGAGTTCGTAGCGCCCGTCGGCGCCGGTCGTGGTGCCGCGCTGGAGGGCGGGATCAACCACCTGCACGCCGGGAAGCGGTTGGCCGTCGGACGTGGTGACGCGGCCTTCGATGGCTCCGCGATCCTGCGCCAGCGCCTGGCTTGGAAGCAAGAGAAAAACACTGAGGAGGAGCGATACGCAAAGGGAGCGAATTGGCATAAGGGGTTAAATTGGAATGCAGGTTCATGCGAACGATCCGGCCTTCTGCCCGAGCAGGGTGCCGCCGGGCAGAAGGCGCGGATTCATGGATCCGGTTACCCGACGGTGACCGGATAGGTGAAGTCGATGTCGGTTTCGGGGATGGTATCGATGGTCTCGTTGGCTTCTTTCGGGCGTTCGTCGTAGTGCCCGAGCACAACGCGCAGGTCGCCGGACCCGGACGCACCGCTCGTGACCTCGATGGTGAATGCGAGCCCGACGGGAAAGCCGTTGCTGTCCGTGTCTGTGATCGCGACGGTGAGGGCATTGCTCACGCCGCCCTGCGCCACATAGAAGAACTGATGCTCGTCACGCTCATCGTCGACCTCTTCGGTGATGTCTTCGCCTTCGAAGCGGTTGCGGAGCGTGATGACACCGTCATACGTGACGCCCGGCGTCAGGGCGATCGTCTCGACGCTTTGCTCCACGCCGGCCTCATCGAAGACGGCCTCGGCCGTGACCGTGCTGTTGTCGGCCGGGTTGGTGAGCGTAATGGTCACATTCGAGATGACCTCTTCTTCGCCGGCGCCTGTCTCACCGGGATCGGTGGAGTCACAGGCCACAAAGAGCAGCGCGCTTACGAAAAGAAACGTGAGGGATCGGAAAAAGGGGATGAATCGATTCATGGTTCTATCGAACAGGGGTGGGTGGTCAGGAACGTTAACCGCCGGACGCCGCCGTACCGAACGGGATGCGCACGCGCACCACGAGGGTACGGCCGGGTTCGTCGATGTAATAGCGCCACCGGCTGAGGTAATCGCGGTAGCGGGTGTTGAACAGGTTGTGGATGGAGAGGCCGACCTGCAGCGGCGTGTTGCCCACCTGCAGATCGGCGTGGTACTGCACCCCCACGAGCGCGTAGCCCGCGGGCGGCGGAGCGTAGTCGACCCCTTCCGGCACACGCGTCTGCTTACGAACGAGCGTGAGCTCGGGCCGGAGCTCGGACGTGCGGAGGCGCCGCCCCTCGAACAGGCGGACGGTGCTGTGAAGCACGAGCCGATCCGCCGGCATGCCGATGAGCGGCATGTTGGCCGCCACGTTGGTGCCGCGCACGACGGAGGCCCGCGCCCCCACGGCCCACGCCGGCCGCAGGTCGAATTCGACATGGCCGTCGAGGCCGCGCAGCACGGCCTGGGCCTGCTGGTGCTGAAAGGCGGGAAACACACCGCGGATGGTGACGAGCGTGTCGCGCGTGGGAAAGAGATGGATGAAGTCGTTCATCCAGTTGGTGTAGAAGCTCGTCTCCAGCCGCACCCGGTCGCCCACGTGGCGCAGCGTCGCATCGACGCCGATGGAGCGCTCGCTGGACAGCGTCGCGTCGCCGATCTCAAACTGGGCCGTGCCGTGATGCACGCCGTAGCTGTACAGCTCATTGACGCTGGGCGGGCGCCAGGCCGTGGCCACGTTGGTCGCCACCGACCAGGTGGGAGCAAACTGCCAGATGCCGCCCACCACGCCCGACAGGCTGCGGTACGCATGCGTGCGGCGCTCGAACGCTCCGTCCGCGCGCGGAAACGCCTTCATCCATCGCGTGTCGAAGCGCGCGCCGGCTTCCAGGGTCCAGTTGCCCGGTATCCACGTGCCATGCGCGAAGGCGCCTCCCGTCAGGGCGCGAAAATTGGGAATAAGGTAGCCCGACTCCGCGTTGACATTCGCCTGATTCATGCCGCTCAGCCCCACGACGCCGAACGCGTTGCGGCGTGGGGGCAGCCGCCACTTCGCATCCAGCGTGTGCGTGTTGAGCGTCAGGTCGAAGGCGGGCTCGTCGAGCGGATCGCCGCCGCGCCGGTGCGCATCGAACTCCTGGCGGTGGTTACGCTGGATCCCGTACTGCACCTCCAGGCGATCCCCGCGCGGCAAACGGTGCACGCCCTTCAGCGAAACGAGATCGTGCGTGACGGACTGCTTGGGCGCGTCGATGGCGTACGAGAACGCATAGTCCACAGCCGGGCGGTCGCGGTCGATGGCGCGCCGGAGCCCGCTCAGCGTGTTGACATGACTGCCGCGATAAATGCCAAGTTCGGTGGCGAAACGGCTGGCGTACAGCTTGAGCCCCGTACGTGCGGTCTGGTAGCCAAGGGCAAGCGCGCCGTTGCGCTCCTCGAAGGCCGAATTGCCGATCACGTAGTCGGGCGTGTGCGCGTCCCCGGCTTTGCGAACACTCGCCTGGGCCCGCCATGCGAAGCCTTCGACCTGCGCCGGCGCGCCCTCAATGAGCACAGCGCCGGCCCCCTGCCGGCTGTTCGAGAATCCATTCAGGTCCACCCGCCCGCCGAGGCCCGGGGTCGTGGGCAGCACGCGCGGCTCCACGCGGATCACGCCCCCAATGGCCCCCACGCCGTGCTCCACGCCGGCGGCTCCCTTGACGACCTCGATCCGTGCCGGGGCGAAGGGGTCGATCTCAGGGGCATGTTCGCCGCCCCATTGCTGGCCCTCTTGGGGCACGCCCGCGTTGAGCACCACGACGCGTTGGCTGTGCAGGCCGCGCACGACGGGCTTCGAGATGGACGGCCCCGTCTGCATGGTCGTGACGCCGGGCAGCTGCTTCAGCGTCTCACCGAGCGTCTGGCCGCGTGTCCGCTCCAGCACGTCGGGCCCCAGCGTAGCCACCGACTGGCGCGCCCGGGTGAGCAACTCCTCTTCCGTCATCCCCGCCCGCACCACAATCTCCTCCACGGCCAGCGGCGACGGGTTGAGGGGGAACTCGACCGTGGCCGTGCGCCCCGCCACGACCTCCACCGTGCGCAGTGCCGTCTCGTACCCCACGTATTGGGCTGCGAGGAGATACGTGCCCGGCGGCAGGCCGTCGATGGCAAAGCCCCCGTCCGCGCTGGTGGCGGCGCCGCGCCGCGTGTCGGCCACGACGACGTTGGCATGGGCCAGCGGCGCCTGGGTGGTTGCATCAAGCACCCGACCCCGAATCGATTGCGCGTTGGCCGACAAGACGCCGCTGTGCAGTCCGGCGGCGATGAGGAAAACGCCCATCAGGATACGGCGGGGTACCCGGCAGAAAGAATACATCATAGCTCGCTCATGGAAGGCCAATCCCCTGCACCGCGGTACGGCGGGGATCTCGCGGCAAAACCGCTCCGACCTGCACGGGCAGGGACGGCAGCGTCGCGCGATTGTGTACCGGTCCTTCACACGGACCAGTCGTCTTCGATGGGGCGGCTCGATGCGACGTGCACCGAGCGCGGTCCTAGGCCGCGACGGGCGGACCGCGAATGAGCGAGAGGTTGAGATGGGGCGACGCCACAAACTGCGTGATCGTCGCGCTGAGCGCCATGGCCGTCAGATGCGGCGTGGGCACCGCAGCCTGCTGCGACAGCTTGGACAGGACCTGCGTGTGGCACAGCATGCAATAGAAGCTGTGCGTGCCGCTGTCCTCTTCGTCGGCATGAATCGTGTGATCGATCTCCGAGTGCAGGACTCGATCGTGCTGCACCAGGACCGTCACCTGCAGATGCGATGCATCGTGCTGCAGTTGATGCAGCACGGGCGCCACCACGCCTCCCAACGTCAGGAGGACGAGCAGCAGCCAAGCGCTATGCGTGCGCCACGTATGCATGCAGCCGTTTGGAATTTTGAGGGCGGCGGATCGGAATGCCAGGTCTTGAAGATAGACGCCATCTGAATGCAAAGGAACAGCCTTCGTTCCGTCCCTCATCAATTTCTAATGAAGGCAGCCGGTTCCCCCTGTGTGGAAGCCGGCGCTGCGCCCTAGGTTGTAACCCTGTTAAGAGCCCATTCATGCATTGCTTCCCGCCTCCGTGATTCTGCCTGACCATCACATCCGTGCCCTTGCTGAGGAGCACGACATGATTCACCCGTTCGTCGACGAGCAACAGCGGGGCGACGTCATCAGCTACGGCCTCAGCTCGTTTGGGTACGACATGCGCATCGCCAGCGAATTCCGCGTCTTCACGCCCAAC
>JAAAPH010000046.1 GCA_009908415.1 Bacteroidota bacterium | reverse complement strand
GGTGTACTGGAATGCCCTCGAAGAGGCGGGCGAGATTCCCGAGTGGCCGACCACCACCGTCGTCGAATACGCCGCGAATCCTAAGTTCATCCAGTCGCTGAGTGAGCGCATTGACGAAGGATTGCAACGCTTCCCCAGCGAGGTGCGTGACGACGTGCACCTGCTGTTCAGCGCCCACGGCACGCCCCTCAAAGAGATGACCGACCGGCGCGACCCGTATTGCTGCTTGGTCCATTCCACTGTGGAGCAGGTCATGCGCCACCGCGACTTCGACCGCCCCTTTCATTCCGCGTTCCAGAGCAAGGTGGGACCGGTGAACTGGCTGGCACCCAGCACGCCCGACAAGCTCGAAGAGCTCGCCGATGCCGGCCACACGAGTGTGCTCGTCGTGCCCGTCGCTTTCGTCACCGATCACATCGAGACCAGTTTTGAGCTCGACATTGAGGTGCGCGAGGAGGCCGAAGAGTTCGGCATCGAGCACTACGAAGTGACGAGTGGACTGAACAGCCATCCGCTCCCCGCCTCCGGCGACGGCGTGCCGACGGAAGGCGAGTACCCGCTCCGGCCGTTGGATCAGCTTCCCCGCTATTCGGCGGAGAAGCGTGACACCCGCTGTCCGCAGTGCGACTGCATCACGGAGGCCCGGTGTTGGACCGGCGACCCCGAAACGGCCGACGTGCAAACCAACGGCCAGCAGCAGGTCGCTGAATCCAAGGCCCAGACGTGACGAGAACCACGCGGCACGCCGAATTTTCCTGGATGGCTCGATGCATGCCATGTCACCGCCCTCGGATCACTTGCTGCGTACACTGGCTGCCGTCCCGGTGTCCAGCAACATCCTGGACCTCGGTTGTGGCCGTGGGCGGCACACCGCGCCGCTCCTGCGCCTCGGCTTTCCCGTCCATGCGTGCGACGCGCGGCCGTCCGCCGTGCAGGCGGCGCGCGATGGCGTGACCGCCCTGGTTGGCGAAGACACGGCGGAGCACTGCGTGCGCGTCGTGCCGCCGGATGGCTTCGACGTCTACCCCGACGATGCGTTCAACTGGATCGTCGCGTTCGACCCGACGGCCTACGCGCCGTCCGGCACCGAATGGCCGGATCTGCTGCGCGAGATGCGGCGGCTCCTCGCGCCCGGTGGGTGGGCCTACGTGGCCGCCACCGGGCGGGCCGACCCATCCGGCGATGGAGCCACCGACCCCACGCCCCAACTCACCCCGACCCGGCTGGATGCTTATGGCGAGGAGGCCGGGCTGGCCGCCTCGGTGGCCGCTGAGCGGGCCGAAGAGCACGGCCAGCCGCTCGTCCGGGCCATCTTCCGATATGTTACCGAGGCCACGCCGCGATAACGTCCGCCATGGACGTCCTGATTGCGGCAGGGCCTCATCCGCACACGCCCCATCACCCGATTGCCATACCCATGGAAGTTGCTCCTTCAACGCTGAATACCGAGCGCAGTCGACGTTTTTACGAGCATGCCCAGCACGCCATTCCTGGCGGGGTGAACTCTCCAGCGCGCGCCTTCAAGAGCGTGGGCGGCACGCCGCTGTTTATCGAAAAGGCGGAAGGCGTTCACCTCACCGACGTGGATGGTAACCGCTACGTGGACTACGTCGGCTCGTGGGGGCCCATGCTGTTTGGGCACGCCCACCCCGATGTGGTGCAGGCCGTGCAGGACTCCGCCACGCGGTCGACCTCGTTTGGCGCGCCGACGGAGATCGAAATCGAAGTCGCCGAACTCGTCTGCGACCTCGTGCCCTCCATCGAAAAGGTGCGGATGGTGAACTCCGGTACGGAGGCCACCATGAGTGCGGCGCGGCTTGCGCGAGGCTACACCGGACGCGATAAAATCATCAAGTTTCAGGGCAACTACCACGGCCACGGCGATTTCTTTTTGATCGCGGCGGGCAGCGGCCCGATGACGTTCAGCGAGCCGGACTCGCCCGGCGTAACCGAGGGGAACGCAAAAGACACGCTCCTCGCGCGCTACAACGACATCGAGCACGTCCGCCAGCTCGTCGATGCCAACCGGGGCGAAATCGCTTGCATCATCGTTGAGCCCATTGCGGGCAATATGGGATGCATTCCGCCCGAGCCGGGCTTCCTGGAGGGGCTCCGCGCCGTGTGCGACGCCGAAGACATCGTGCTCATCTTCGACGAGGTGATGACGGGCTTCCGCGTAGCCGCCGGCGGGGCGCAGGAGCGCTTCGGCGTGATCCCGGACCTGACGTGCCTCGGCAAGATTATCGGTGGCGGCTTACCGGTTGGCGCGTACGGCGGAAAGGCCGAAATCATGGACTACGTCTCGCCGGTCGGCCCGGTCTATCAGGCAGGCACCCTTTCCGGCAACCCGCTCGCCATGAGCGCCGGCCGCGCCGTGCTCTCGAAGATCGCCGAGCAGAAAGACACCCTGTACGACCAGTTGGAGGCCTACAGCAAGGCGCTCGCTGAGGGCACGCAGGAAACGCTCGACGCGCTGGAGCTCGACTACTACCTGACGCGAGAGGGCGCGATGGGCAGCCTCTTCTTCACCGATCAAAAAGTGGTGGATCAGGAAACCGCTCAGACGAGCGACACGGATGCGTACGCGGCCTACTTTCACGCGATGCTCGAAGAGGGCATCTACTTGCCGCCGTCCCAGTTCGAGGCGTACTTCTTCTCGGCGCTGCACGGCGAGGACGAGTTGGAGCAAACCCTTACGGCCCAGCGCCGAGCCCTGGAACGGGTCCACAGCTAAGCCCAGGTAGGATGGGTTGAGGGGCCATCGAAGCGCTCATTACCCGCCCGGTGAGCGCTTCTTTTTCTTGAGTCCGTGGTCTTCGCGGTCGGCCCGCGGGCTCCCCTCACTGGCCTTGACTGAGGCGCAGGGCCGGCATCATGGGCGACTCGGTCGGGGTAGTCGTCATCATCTCAACGGCGAGTCGAACTCGGTCGGCACCGGGAGCGGGCCACGTCACCGTCGCCTGCGGCGCGCGGAGCGTTTCCCACGGCATTGTGGCGTCCGCTTTCCCATCGCCGTCGCGGTCGATCTCCAGGCGGGCGCGGACGGTCTGCTCACTGTCGTCGGTCAGGTCGAGCGCTTTGAAGGCCAGGCCGACGGGCCGCTCGTAGGTGATGTACAGCGTCTGGTCCTCGACGGCCATGTCAGCGTCCCCGGTGCCAAACCGGTTTCCCTCAGGGGTGTCCTCGTCCCACGCCTGTCCCTGATCGGGGCGCTGCGGGCCAAACACATCGTTGGTGAGCGTCCATCCCCGAGGGAACGCGCCGGGTGCCGTGTGGGCGTGCCCGATTTGGTAGTGGAGGTGCGGAGCATCGTCAAAGAACATGTGCCATCGGTTGTTGAAGTAGCTCACGTCCGCATCGCCCGTGTGATCGCCGACGTCGAGGACCGGCCCGTGCGGCGTCCACGAGCCGAGCGGGTCCTCCGACGAGAGGTGCTGCAGCCTGTTGCCGTCCTCAGTGAAAAGGTGAAAGCGCGTTCCATCGAACACGATGCCCGGGTCGTGACCGCGAATGCCCTCAATGGGGCCGCGATTGGTCCAGGCCGTGAGGGGGGCTTGGGCGTCGTCCGAGGACGTGAGCGTCCACATCCGCGAGTATTGATCGCGCGACTCGTCGGGGGTATACCAGGTGCCCGCGACGGCGATCCAGTCGTTGGGAGCGTGGAATCCCAAGGTGTCGCCGCGGGCATTCCCGGCAAAGAGGGGGTAGGGATCGACGAGCCGAAATGGGTTTTCGCCGCGTTTCAGCGGGGCGAGGCTATCGGCGACGGCTGCGGCCCAGCCGCCCACGGCCCACGCGCCCACGTTGAAGAAGAGCAGCCACTGGTCCGCGTAGGGCCCCGTACCGCGAACGAGTGCCTGATCCTGCGGCCACAGCGTATCGGGGAGGGCGAGCGTCTGGTCGGTGGCGTGGTGCCAGTCCGCCGGCGCCACGAGCGGATTGCCGGCGAACTTGGTCCAGCCGGTTGTCATGTCTTGCGGCTGGCCGTACACGAGCACCTCAGCCGCCAGCCGCACGTCCTTCTCGGGGGCCGCGGTCACCCATTGGGAGCGCCAGCGTCCCCCGGAGCGAAAACGGTCCGTGTGCCAGAACGATGCATCACTCTGCTTCTGGAGGAGCAGCGCGCCATCACCGAGCACGTCGAAATTCCCGCCCGTGGGGTCATCCGCCCGGACGTGTGTCGCGTCGTGCTGTGCGGAGGCGGCCGACCACGCAGCCACATCATCGAGCATAAGGAGCGACTGGCGCGGCTGGGCGAGGGCGGGGGAGAGGCTGAGGCCAAGTACGAGGGTTGGAATGAGCGTCCGAAGCGTGGCACGAAAACGCATGGTTGGTCCGATCGGGTTGCAGTGCGGCGGACAGGGGGCAGTTCCAGAAAAAGAGCGGGGGACACACCCAAGCACTAATTTCATCATCTGGCGTCAGGGCTGCAAATGGGGCTCGTGACAGGGGAGTATGACGAGCTACGCACGATCGGGTAGGGGGCGCTATCCGATCCTCAATCCGAGGGGGCCGAATCAAAAAGCCCCGCCCGAATGGTTTCGGGCGGGGCTCTGGGGGGACGACGAGACGACCGCGAGGCAAGCGGTGCCCGTCCTCTTGCAGCAGTGCACTCGGTCCGCCGGCGCTCAGCGCGATGCGGTGGCCAGATCGCGGACCGTGCCGGCTAGGAGCCGCACTTTGTCCACGTCGGAGGAAGAAGTCGCCGTGCGATCGAGTTGCTCGGAGAGCGTCATCAGCGCGTCCCGGCGGTCCGATGCTGCAGCCTCTTCGGCACTGGCTAGCTCCTGGCGCAGCGACGCAATCCGCTCCGCGGAAAGGCCGTTCGAGCGCGCCAACTGGTCGAGGTACGCG
>JAAAPH010000359.1 GCA_009908415.1 Bacteroidota bacterium | reverse complement strand
GCCGGCCATGGCGCTCGTGATCGCCGTCCCGCTGCTGATGAGCCTGGCGTGGACGTTCGGGGTGGCGTACCTCGCGTTCGAGACGCTCAACCTGATGACGGCCACGCTGGGCCTCGTCCTTTTCGGGCTGGGCATCGACTTCGGCATTCACTTCTACGGCCGGTACGCTGAGGAACGGGCCGAGCGCAACACCGTGATGAAGGCCGCCGAGACGAGCTTCACGAGCACCGGCCAGGCCATCACGATCGGCGCGCTCACGACGGCCGCTGCGCTCTTCGCACTCACCGCGGCCGACTTCAAAGGCTTCAGTGAGTTTGGCTTCATCGCCGGTGTCGGCATCCTGTTTGCCCTCGTGTCCATGACGGTGGTGATGCCGGCGCTGCTCGCCCTCTTCGAACGGACCGGCCTGCTCAACCTGACCGCCTCCGCCGCGATGCCGACGGACGACGTCCGGGGCCGGGCGAAGCCGTTCCCGGCGGCCCGGAAGGTGGTGCTCGGCAGCGCCATCGCCGTCGTCGCGGCCCTCGTGCTGCTGCCGCGCGCCTCGTTCGAGTACGACTTCGGCGAGCTGGAGCCCGAGTACGAGACGTACGAAGCCAAAGATGCTGTCATCGATCGCGTGTCGACCCAGTCGGTAGGCCGCAACCCCGCGTACATCGTCACCGACACGCCCGAAGAGGCAGCGAAGGTCGCCGAGGCCGTCCGCGCAAAGGCCGCGGCGGACACGACGTCGCCCACTATCAAAGAGGTGCAGACGTTCCAGGAGCGCTTCCCGCTGCGCGACGTTACCCAGCAGGCCAAGCTCGAACGGGTCGCTGACATCCGCGCGCTGCTCAACGGCAAGTACCTGCAGAACGAGGCGTCAGAGAACATCGAGCGGCTCCGGCGCGCCGCGCAAACGCGCAGCCCGATTTCCATCGACCAAGTGCCCGAGTACCTGCGCAAACGCTTCACCACCAAATCGGGCGAGGTGGGCACCTTCGTGATGATCTACCCGTCGGTGGGCCTCTCGGACGGGCGCCAGTCCATCGCCTTCTCCGAAGACGTGGGCACCATCCGCACGGCCGACGGCCAGGAGTACCACGCCGGTTCCACGTCGCTGGTGGCCGCCGACATGCTGCAGCTCATGCAACAGGAAGCCCCCTGGATGGTGGCCGGCACGTTCCTGATCGTGGCGCTGCTCATGGTCGTCAACTTCGGGTCGCTCCGCTGGGCTGGGCTGGCCATCGTGCCGCTCGTGGTCGGCGTGCTGTGGATGCTCCTGATCCTGGAGCTGGTCGCGCTGGAGCTCAACTTCTACAACCTCGTCGTGCTGCCGGCCGTGCTGGGCATCGGCAACGATGCCGGCGTGCACATGGTGCACCGCTACCGCGAGGAAGGGATCGGGTCGATCCGGCACGTGCTCCGCTCGACGGGCGAGCACGTTGCGATGGGCTCGCTCACGACGATGATCGGCTTCGGGGGGCTGCTGTTGAGCTTCCATCCCGGCTTGCGCTCGATCGGCGAGCTCGCTGTCATCGGCATCGGGATGACGCTCCTCGCGGCGCTCCTCTTCCTCCCGGCGCTCCTGCAGTGGATCGAGGACCGCAATGCCATCCCGGCCGATGCGGGCAACGGGGCCGGCCCGGGTGAGGCCGCCGCGCTCGAACCTGAAGCCGCCGCATAGCGCCGAATCGCTGCGCCGGCGTGGCGATTCGATGTACAGCGAACGCCCCGTCCAGTGGGACGGTTAAGGCCGGGTTCGGTTGAGCGTGTAGTAGAGGGGGCGGATCGTCGCCGCCTCGCCGTCGCGGGTCTGAAGGCCATTCAGCTCCAGCTGGTACACGTATCCCGGCACGAGCTCGTCCAGTGTCAGCGTCACGCGGCGCCCGTCGTCGGACACCTCGGCGTTCGTGACGTCCACCGGCTGCACGTCCATCCGGTCCGACCCGTATTCGCGGTGATACTCGTAGTAGTAGCGCGTGAACTGATACACCGAGTCCGCTCGTGCCGAGACCGCGCGTAGCGGCTTTGTGAAGGTGAGCGCGAAGCCGTCGGCCGTGAGACTCATGTCCGACACGGCCGTCGGCGTGCGTCCGGTCCACCGGATGCGCTGGATGCCCTGATCGCCGGGCCAGCCGTGGTCGGTCTGCCCGACCCACAGGCTGCCGTCGGGGGCAAAGGCGAGCCGGTTGTTGCCGATCCGGAGCGGGATCGTTTCGTGCGCCGTCGCAGTGTCGATGAGCGTGGTGGCCGCACCCTGGACCGCGCCGTCCACCTCTTCGAGCATCACCCGCATGATGCGCGAATGATTCATCTCGCCGATGAGGAGTTGATCCTCAAAGGGCCCGAACCGGCCGCCGGTCCGGTCCACGACGGGCTGGGTGGGGGAGTTCGCGAGCAGGCCTTGGGGGAAGAGGACGCTCGCCTTCGTGCGCATCTTGTCTAGGACAGGCACGGGGAGGTCGAGCGGCTGGATATCACCCATCCCGTCTTCCCAGACGAGGCTCTGCGGATGGCCGTAAAACGCGCCGCGCTGCACGTGGTAGAGCTTGCTCGTGCCCAGCCAGTCGCCCTGGTTGTCGGTCACGAGCAGGCGGTCGTCCGAGTCAAAGACGAGGCCGTTCGGCGAGCGGAAGCCACTGGCGTACGGCGCCAGCGAGTCCGTCTCTGGATTGTAGCGCATGACCCACCCCCGGTACGGCACGGCGGTGTACATCCGCCCCGGGCGGCCCTCCGGGTTGAATGCGCCCCGCATGATGTCCCAGACATCCGCGAATTTGGAGGCGGTATTCAGCGAGATGTACAGGTGGCCGTCCGGGCCTTCGGCGGGCCCAAACAGGAACTCGTGGTAGTTGCCGGACATGCCGAAGTCGTCCGTCACCGTTTCGTAGCGCTCGGCTCGGCCGTCCTGGTTGGTGTCGTGGAGGCGGGTGAGTTCGGGCCGTTGCGTGACCAGGACTTCATGGTTGGAGATTGCCTTGATGCCCAGCGGGTCGTGCAGGCCATGCGCGAACAGGTCCCACACCTCCGTGTCCGGGTCGTAGGTCATGACCTCGCCCCGGTGGAAGGCGGCTACGAGGCGGCCGTCCGGCATGAAGTCGACGGCGCCGACCTCCGGCACGAGCCCGGGCGGCGTCTCGATCGTTTCGACCACGTAGGCCGGTCCGGTGTCGGGGACATCGCCTCTGCATCCGGCAAGGATGAGAAGGGTTGCGCAAAGAAGAGGGGCAAGGTACTTCGTCGTCATGGATTCTGGGGGGGCGCCTGATCCGGAGTGCTGATGCGGTCCACGTCGGTGGAGGGCGTGGGCGTCATGGTGATCACGAAGCGCTGCGCGTCGTCGGGCGGCAGGCGCAGTGTGGTGCCGTCCCACGTGCCGGCGGAGGCCTCAAACGCGACGCCGTCCTGGGAACTGGTAATAAACCGCACGGGCTGGTCGGCGCCGTCGATCTGGAACGTGCGCTGCAGACCGGTGCCGTCCGGGGTGGGCTCGACGAGCTCGCGCACCTGGACGTCGCCGATCGTGTATGCGAACTGCGGGCGTCCGTCGATCATCTCGTAGCCCTCAAAATCGGGGTCGGGCGGCGCGTCGCTCGCTCCGATCCGCAACGGGAAGCCGACTTCGCTTCGGTAAAACACCTTGCCCTCGATGGTGGCGCGCTGCTCGGAGACGTGCCCCCGGAACACCTCGCTGTTGTCGATGAAGCCGCCCTGCCAGGCGTAGCGGAGCATGACGGGCGTCGTGTCGAAGCAGTACGACAGGCCGCCCTTCAGGCCGACGGCGATGGAGGCCGGGCTGCTTTCGGGCATGAACGTTCGATACACGATCGGGGGCGTCGTCGGGTAGGGGTGCGCCGACACGGAGGCGACCGACGCCGACCCGGCGCGCAGGCTGTCTGGCGGGACGTGCGTGTCCTCGGCCAGCGGCGGCATCGCGGCTTCCCCCTCGTCCGACACGTACATCGCCCCGTACATCACGACCCCGTGCCCCGGATACGTGCAGACGTACGGATAGACGCCTTCCTCGGTGGGGGCCGTGAAGGTGAGCGTGTATTGCCCGCCCGGATCCACGACGGGAACGAAGTGGAGCACCCGGTCGGATTCGGGGACGTAGTCGCGCTCCAGGCCGTCTGCGCCCATCCGGTTCGCCGCCGCCACGAGGTCGGGCCGGGCGCCGGGTGCAGTGATCACGAGGTTGTGTGCCAGCGAGCTCACGTTCTCCAGCGTGAGCTCGATTTCCTGACCGGGGAGCGCGGCAAACCGCACTTGATCGTACTGCAGGCCGCTCACCGCGTTGATCGTGAGGGCTTTGGGCGGTGGATCCTGCGCGCTCTGGGCGTAAAGGGCAGGGGCAAGAAGCAGACTGAGGGCGAGAAGACCCGCACCGAAACGGCGCGCGGTCGTGCGGAAGAAAGGGGGCATGCGTACCGTGACATCAACGGCTGGGGGCGTACAGATTGCGGGGGCAGGCTACCCGGTTTGAGGCGGTTGCACCACGTTCTCATAGTGATTAGACGGCTGAAAGATGCAACCGCTCTGCGCGTAGAAGTCGTCGCCCACCGGAAACACGCCGTCGCGCGGCGCGCGCCAGGCGGCTGCTCCACACGGATGGTAAGATTCCAGGGTTGCCCAGCGGGCATAGTTCTGATGCCCATTCGTTTCCATGAGGCCCGTCGTGAGGCCGGGGAGGGGCGCCAGGCGGGCGGCCACATTCTTATTCCAGTCGACGAGGATGGGGTTTACCGTAAGATCGGCGCAGAAGCAGGGCGTGTCGCGCTCGTAGGCCGCCTGCGCCATCTTCATCGTCATGCTGAGCGTCTTGGCGACCGGTTTCAATGCGATGGAGCCGTAGCCCATTTCGATGCGCGCGACG
>JAAAPH010000439.1 GCA_009908415.1 Bacteroidota bacterium | reverse complement strand
CGGAGGGCGCCGAACGCGAATCCGCGGCGGTTCTTGGCGCGATGCGTGAGCGTAAGATGATCGAAAGCGCTGTCGAGCCCCACCGTGTGCTCCCCGAACACGTCGCCGGCCCGCGTGGAGCTAACGTGCAGCGCCTCCGGGTCGATGCGCTCGTGCTGCGTCTCGGTCTCGACGTGCGACTTGCGCTGGAGGCCGTTCACGACCATCTCGGCCAGCATGTGGGCCGTCCCGCTGGGACTGTCGACCTTGCGCCGGTGATGCATCTCATGCAGATACGCGTCGTAATCCGGAAGCTGATCGAGGAGCGGCAGCACCCCCGCCACGGCCCGCTGGAGCAGCGCCACCCCCATCGAGAAGTTGGCAGCATAGAGCAGGGTTGCGTCGTGCGCATCGACCCACGCCTCGACCGCGTCCAGCGCATCGTACCACCCCGTCGTGCCGATAACGGCCGGCTGCTGCCACGTGCAGTAGCGCCGGATGTGATCGAGCGCCACGTCCGGCAGGCTGAAGTCGATCGCTACATCGGCGTCCTGGAGGGCCCCGCGCGACGCCTCCAGGAGCGGCTGCGACGAATCGAAGGTGGCCACCACGTCGTGATCTCGCTGCGCCGCCAGGTCGGCCACGGCGTGGCCCATCTGCCCCATCCCCACGAGTGCTAGCTTCATCGGCTCCGCCACTGAACGAGAGAGTTTCGACCGTTCCCCAAGGTATCCCGATCCATCCGAAAGATAAAGGGCCCACGGGGCGAAAGATGGTCCCTTTTTATCAGCACCAGGCCGTCCACGCTTCCGTGTGAATACCGTGTGGAACGAACCGGCGCGGCCCGTGCAGGATTGATGTGTGCTGAAACGTTTCGTAGGATGGGCAGTCCAAACAGACACGCCGGGGCTATAGCTCAGTTGGTAGAGCGCTTGCATGGCATGCAAGAGGTCCGGGGTTCGAGTCCCCGTAGCTCCACATTAGGCCTTGCTGATTCGCACGATCGGCAGGGTTTTGCCATTTCGTTCACATCCCGCGCGAACTTTCGCGGACAGGCTGAGTTTCGGTCTTTGAATCTGATCACTGATAGTATCGTCATCATGGTGCGTACGGTGTCTCACACCCGGTGTTGTTGTTGCTCCGCGGGAGAAGACCGTATGGCCGGCCGGTGCCCCATGATACCCTGACGCACAGGCCACAAAACTGTCTTCTCCCCTGCCTCTCCGGATCGACCGCGAGAGGCTTTTTTGTTGCCCGAACGCACCGTTTGACCGATGAAACCGATGGCCCCCGCCGCTCCGCCTCAACGGCACACGCCCCCCGACCTGCTGCATCAGATTGGAGACACGCCCCTTCTCGAACTGACGCGCATCGCGGCGGACCTGCCGGCGGCCGTGACGCTCTACGCCAAGGCCGAGCACCTGAATCCGGGCGGCTCGGTGAAGGACCGACCCGCGCTTGCCATGATTCAGGACGGCCTGCGCACCGGCACCTTCGGCGCGGGGCAGACGCTCATCGACGCGACGAGTGGCAACACGGGCATCGCGTACGCCATGATTGGGGCGGCGCTCGGCCGGCCCGTCACGCTCGCCCTGCCCGCGAACGCCTCTGACGAGCGCAAGCGCATCCTGCGCGCGTACGGCGCCGACCTCATCTTGACGAATCCGATGGACGGCACCGATGGGGCCCAGCGGCGCGTGAAAGCCCTAGTGAAGGCCGAGCCGGACCGGTACTTCTACCCGGACCAGTACAGTAACGATGCGAACTGGCGCGCGCACTATGAAGGCACCGGGCACGAAATTCTGGATCAAACCGACGGGCGCATCACCCACTTCGTCGCCGGCCTCGGGACGACGGGCACGTTCATGGGCGTAACGCGCCGGCTGAAAGCCTTCGACGACAACATCCGGTGTATCTCCATGCAACCCGCGACGTCGCTGCACGGACTCGAAGGCCTCAAGCATATGCCCACCGCCATGGTGCCTCGCATCTACGACGCGGCGCTTGCGGATGATACCCTCTCGTCCACGACGGAGACGGCCCATGCCATGACGCGACGGCTCGCCCGCGAGGAAGGGCTGCTCGTCGGCCCCTCGGCCGGCGCGAACGTGGCCACGGCACTGCGCGTTGCTCGCACGCTGGACGCCGGCTGCGTCGTCACGGTCCTCTGCGACACGGGCACGCGCTACCTCAGCGAGGCCTTTTGGGATGATGAGGACTGACCGTTCGCCCTTCTGCCCACGACTGGCTTCGCTGCAACCGCCTCGTACGGACGGATGGCCATCCGTCCCTGCGCCGTATTACGACCGACACCTGCCATGATCACCACTCCGGACATCCTCGATGCCATCCGCGATCACGGGGAGGACTCGTATCCTGAAGAAGGCTGCGGCTTCTTGCTCGGCACCGTCCGTGACGGCGTGAACCACGTGCGCGCCATCCGCCGCGTAGCGAACCGGCAGGCCACGAACCGGACGCGGCGCTACGCCCTCACGCCGGACGACTACCGCGCCGCCCAACAAGCGGCCACCGAGCAGGGCCTCGACATCGTCGGCTTCTACCACTCGCACCCGGACCACCCGGCGCGCCCGTCGGAGACCGATCTCGTCGAGGCGACCTTCCCCGGCTACACGTACGCCATCGTCGCCGTCCACGACGGATCGGCCACCGACCTGACGGCCTGGACGCTCGCCCCGGACCGCTCGCGCTTCGAGCAAGAAGCTATCTGCACCGAAACGACCATCACGGCTTGACTCGCACGTACGGACGCACGGCCGTGCGTCCCCACAAAGAATTAACTGTCTTTACATGCCATGAGCACCACGACCGACACCGCCCCCATCACGATCCACATTCCCACGCCGCTTCGCGCCTACACGGATGAGCAGGCCACCGCCACCGTGGAGGCCGCCACCGTGGGCGCGGCGCTGCGCGCCCTCGTGGACCACTACCCGGAACTCGACGCGAACCTCTACACCGACGACGGCACCCTGCGCTCGTTCGTGAATATCTACCGGGGCGACGAAGACATCCGCCACCTCGACGGCCCGGACACCGCCCTGGAAGCGGGCGACGAGCTCTCGATCGTGCCCTCCATCGCAGGCGGCTGAATCTATTGGCGAGTTTTGATTTGCGATTTTGGATTGTTGAATCTCCCTCCCTGATCTGCTATGCAAGTGACTGACGAACAGACCGCCGCGCTCTCGCCCGAAGAGCTGCAACGCTACAGCCGGCACCTGACGCTGCCCGAGTTTGGCCAGGACGGCCAGGAGAGGTTGAAGGCCGCCTCCGTGCTGCTCGTCGGCGCCGGCGGCCTCGGCTCGCCGGCCGCCATGTACCTCGCCGCCGCGGGCGTCGGCCGGATCGGACTCGTCGATTTCGACGACGTGGAGGCCTCGAACCTGCAGCGGCAGATTCTCTACGGCGCGAGCGACGTGGGCACATCCAAGCTCAATGCCGCCCGGGCGCGGCTCGAAGACCTGAACCCGCACGTCACCATCGAGACGCACACCCTGCGCCTCACGAGCGATAACGCACTCGACCTCATTGCCGACTACGACGTGGTCGCCGACGGGACGGACAACTTCCCCACCCGCTACCTCGTGAACGACGCGTGCGTGATGACGGGCACGCCCAACGTGTACGCCTCCATCTTTCGCTTCGAGGGGCAGGTGTCGGTCTTCGCCACCGAGGACGGCCCGTGCTACCGCTGCGTCTACGAAGAGCCGCCGCCGCCCGGCCTCGTGCCGTCCTGCGCGGAAGGCGGCGTGCTCGGCATCCTGCCCGGCATGGTAGGTACGATGCAGGCCACCGAGGTCATCAAGCTGCTGGCCGACATCGGCGAGCCGCTCATCGGGCGCCTCTTGATGATCGACGCGCTCAGCATGAACTTCCGGACCTTGAAGCTTCGGAAGAATCCGGACTGCCCCGTCTGCAGCGCGAACCCCTCGCAGACCGAGCTCATTGACTACGAGGCCTTCTGCGGCCTGCCTTCTTCCAACGGATCTTCCGACGAAACCGATACCGACGACGACACCATGAGCGTGCCCGAAATCACCGTGCAAGACCTCAAACGCCGCCGCGACGCCGGCGAGGGGCCTTTCGTGCTCGACGTGCGCAAGCCTTTCGAGGCCAACATTGCCGACATCGGCGCGGATCTGCTCATCCCCCACGAGCAGGTGGCCGATCGCCTCGATGAGCTCGAAGCACACAAGGGCGAGGAGATCGTCGTCCACTGCCGCTCCGGCGCCCGCTCGGCGGAGGCGACGCAGGTGCTGCGCCAGCACGGCTTTGACGCCAAAAACCTGAAGGGCGGCACCCTCGCCTGGAGCGACGAGATCGACGACACCGTGCCGACATATTAAGGGTGGAACGTTTTCAGGTTGAACGTTCAGGGTTCTGCTCCAACTCACAACGTTCAACCTTCCAACGTGCACCCTTTTACGGTGCTGTTCCGGGCTCGTACGCGCGGGGGAGGGCGTTCGCAGCGCGCTCCTGCCAGCTCCAGTACCCGAAGAGCACTGGCGCGAAGGGCCGCACCGCTTGTCCGGAGCGCACGTCGACGAGCGCCCGCCCCTTCGGCAGCGCGACCCACGAGAGCTGCTTGTTGCTCGCCCGCCGCGTCTCTCGGTTGAGTCGAGACTGACGGTACGCATAGGCTTCCTGCTCGCGGACGTACTCGACGCGCAGGAACCGAGCCGCGAAGCGCAGCACGAGCTGCGTCGGCTGCATGGCCGACGCGGTGATGAGACCCGTCTGCTCGACCTGCTCAACGCCATCCAGGCGAAGCTGCGGGTTCGAGCCGTAGTAGTAGGTGCGAGCGGGAGCGGTGTACACCCGAAAGCCTTCCTGCTCGAAGCGGTCGTCCGCCAGGGCGC
>JAAAPH010000166.1 GCA_009908415.1 Bacteroidota bacterium | reverse complement strand
CAAAACCCGCCCTGGCCTCCAAGGATGGAGACGGCCGGTTCTGCAACCTCGTTCAAGACCCTCACGCCCCGCCTCAGCGTTGCTGGAGCGGGGCGCGGTGGTTCCGATTAGGGAGCTGCAAAAGCTCTCGTTTTTGCAACGAGGCATCCGAGGAGTCTACCCCAAAAGACGGAACCATGTAGAAGCGGAGGGACGACGGTCGCTCATTGGTGTCAGCGAACTCTTTCGCCCGATGACCGCCGGGTGCTATGAGCTCTATGGCATCATAAAGCGTGGGGACCACCCGGCTTAGCGTTTGTCGGGGTGTCAAAGGTCAGCAGCAATAGGACAAACCGTTTCTCCGAGACCCCCGCTCCAGCATCTTATGCGACCGCGTGCCTCGCGGCAGGATCGTCTGCCATACCGACGGAATCGAGCGCATCCGGCGTCAGCCGCATGGCGGTCCATACCAGTGCCATCCCCATGAGCACAAAGCCGAGGTCGATGGTGAGGAGGCCCCACCAGCCGTTGGCCACCGATACCCAGGGCGCTGCGCCGTTGAATCCACTCGCGACGGGAACGAGCAGGCTCAGGACGCCGGCAAGCGCGAGTTGCCACCGTGCCGCTCCGACGGCCGAGGCACCGAAGAACGCGGCGATCGTGAACGCAAGCCAGCTCCCGAACAGCGCCACATGCTCCCACAGCTGCAGGCTCGGAAGGTCGAGCGGAAGCACCGCGGTCACGAGAAACAGAAGGGGCACAGCAGCGACGAGTCCACACCCGATGCCAACCGTCAGCCGCGCTAAAACCCAGTGGAGCCAGGGCGTGGCGCGAGGATCTTTTGGTCGCCGGACGAGGACCCAGAGGACGTTGCCCGTTAGGATGACGGCACTGGTGGTAAGCGCGAGAAAGAAGAAGAGGACCTTCGCGACGGGCGTCCCGAGACGGGCATAGTGGAGGTTCGTTATTGCTACTGCCGTGCCGCCAAGAGGGGAAGCGGTCGGTACGTTGCTAGCCGCCAAGATGTCGCCGGTTGATGCGTCCAGCGCTGCGCGTGGTGCAGCCGTGAGCATATTGTCCGTTGCACCGTAGACCACCACCACACCTGCTTCGTCTTCCCACCCGTGGACGATGATGGTGGTCGTCTCGATTCCGTGAGCGTCCCATGAGTCCGGGACTGCACTTGCGTACGTCTCGAATGGAAGCATTTCGGCCCGTTCGCCCGTCAGCTCGTGAGAGGGCAGATCGATACCCGCCACGAGCGCGTCCACCTTTGACCGGTCGCCGTCGAAGACAACGAGGACCGTCGGGGCCAACAGGATGACGAGCAGGGCGAGGAAGGCACCCGTGATCGCGTACATCGCCGCGAACGGAAGACCGACGAGCCCGAGGACATTGTGTGCGTCAGCCAGCGTTGTGCGCAGTTTCGAGCGCGGACGGAACGTGTGCCAGTCCTTCGGCAGCTTCCGAAGGTGGATCACGATCCCGCTCACGACGGCAAAGAGAAAGAACACTGAGATGAGACCGGATACGATCTCTCCCCAAATCCCGGCCTGCCCGAAGAAATGGAGGTCGTAGAGAATCTCTGAGAGCGCGCTCCGGCCCACGTGGTTTTCCACGGTCGGCTCGAAGGTCTCCCCCGTGGACGCATTGACGTATGCCTGCACACTCCGCGTCGAGTCCCCTTCTGGTGTCTCGTAGCGGACGAAATAGTAGGTCCGATCCCGGAGCGGAAATGTCACCTGAACATCGGTACCCTGTGCTGGCGGAGCGTCACCCAACAGAGGCTGCGTGATAGCGTCGGCCGAAAGCTGTGTGCCGTTTGTACGGAGACCAGGGTCGGCCCAGGCGTGCAGTTCGCCGCGGTAGAGCGCGAAGGCACCCGCGAAAAAGATTACGAAGAGCCCCAAGCCGATGACGATGCCTGTCACCGAGTGAGCGTCCCAAAACAGCTTGAAGGCGCGCGGCCCGACGAGCTTTTTCTTCGAGCGCGTGGCCGGTCGCACCCCGGTGGAAGCCGTGCTCTCGTCGGGAGCGGGTGGGGCGTCTGTACGTTCGGGCGTGTCCATGATGAGAGCTAGAGAAAATAGCCAAGGGCTGTGACGGCGCCGAGGAGCACTGCTGTCCCGCCAATACGAAGCCAGGCCCCGCGACCGCTAGGAGCGAGCACGGCCCACCCGATGATGGCGCACCACACCGGCACGGAGAGCGCTACGCTGAGCGCCACGGCAATGCCAACGGGGAGGCCAAGAGCCGGGAGCGCGGTGCCGAGCGCGAGTCCAAACAGGATGAAGACGACGAAGCCGCCCAGAAGCGCGGCCGTTCCCTTCCCCCAGGCCTCTCCTTTTGTCCAGTCGTGTTTCATTGGTCTGACGTTGAGGGGAGACGGACAGGACGGGACGCAGGGCGCTGAGGCGACGCGTCGGCGCCGTTGGCCTGAGAGGATCGACGCCGGGCGGTTCCGTCGGCTTCTGGCATCAGATACGGGCCAATGATCGCAAGGACGGAGGCTGCGGCCATCATCACCGTCAGCACGAGCGTGGGACCGACGGCCGAGCGCGTGGCGACTACCGAGAGCGCGAGCGCCGCAACCGTGAGCACAGCCCCGGCACCAAACAGCGGGCGCACAGGCCCCGCAGCTTGCGACTGGCGGCCGGGCGCGCCGACGTAAAAGGCGCTGTACGCAGCGACGGATAGCAAAAGGGCGAGGGTGAGCATCATGAGTTATACAAGGGGAATTACACGTCTACGCGCAAGCTAAGACCGACGACACGTGGCGCGCGAAGCCGCCCGTCAACCCGGATACCGTTGGGCTGGTTGCGATCATTGGAGACGAACGCGCGGTCCACCGCCACCACGTCGAAGAGATTCCGGGCGAAGGCCGTGAGGCGTAGCTCGTTGCCAACGAAGCTGAAGGTGTAGCCAAGCTGCGCGTCCACGGTGGTGTAGTCCCCGGCACGCAGGCGCGGGTCATTGGCGAGCTCGCCGTCCTCCATCATCGAGCCGACCTCCGAGTAGTGTTCGCCGACGTAGTTGACGTTGAGCGCGCCGAAGGGGCCGGTGCCGCGGTCGTAGATCGCGCCGGCCGCCAGCGTCGTGCTGGGCGCTCCGGGAAACTCGAAACCAGCAAGATCTCGCCCCTGAAACTCAAACGTCTGGAATTCGGACTCCGTCAGCCCGAGTGAGCTGTAGAGCCGAAGGCCGCGCGCCGGGAGGGCCTGCAGCTCCACCTCACCGCCGTAGAGCGTCGATTCACCTGCGTTGACCGTCCGGGAGAAGTTTGGGTTCTCGGGAAGCGGAACCGCCACCTGCTGATCGTTCCAGTCCGTGTAAAACACGTTGGCGTTAGCGAGGAGGCGCCCGTCGAGCCAGCGGCTGCGCAGCGCCAGTTCGTAGTTCCACGTGTACTCGGGGTCGAACGTGTTCAGCCCGACAGCGATCAGGGAGAACGCGCCACCGGAGCGGTACCCGCGCTGCACGGTTACGCCCACCGAGGCATCACGGGTGAGGTCGTAGGTCGCACCGAACTTGGGCAGAAGTGCGCTGAACTCGGTTTCAGCCGCCTGGTCTTCCGTCCCAAGCTGCTCGGTGATGAGGGTTGCGATGGTCGGCTCGAAGGGTGCGAGCGGCGGCGGCGTGCCCTCGAACGTGACCTCGATGCCCTCGCTCGTGTTGCTGCTCTCGAACTCTTCGTAGTCGTAGCGCAGTCCGGCCGTCAACGTGAGGCCGGGGACCACCTCGTGGTTAATCTCGCCGAAGGCCGCGTAGTTGCGCGTATCCGTCACGTCGTTCGTGCGAGAGTCGAGGAGAATGCCGAAGGGCGGGATGGCGCTGCCGACAAGCGCTTCGATCTGTGGCTGCACCAGCGCGAAGATGTCGCCACCATCATTGCGGATGCGGTCCGTGGTGAACCGGCCGTAGTAGCCGCCGAAGACGGCGCGCGTGCGGTCGGTGTCGTAGTTGAGGCGCAGTTCCTGCGTGAAGGTACCGTCGTCTGTATTCGAGCGCTGAGCGACGGGCACGAAGACCTCGGGGTCGTCGCTCTGGTACGCGAGGCCGTTTATGAAGAAGTCGGCGAAGACGGCGCCGGTCTTTGAGGTCAGTGTCAGATCCGAATTGACATCGTAGCTCGCGTCGAGCGAGAGGTTGTGCAGCGTCGTCTCGTCGAAGAGAGCGAACGGCGCACTGTTCTCGCGGTCGCTGAAGTCTACGTCGCCGTCTTCGTCGGGCACAGTCGTCACGCTGGCGTTGTTGGCGGGCCGGTCGAAGGCGTAGGTGTAGTTTCCGAGCACCGAGAGGCCGGGCAGGGCCGTCGGCGTAAAGAGCAGGCGGCTCTTCACGTTGCGCTGCTCCGGCGATGTCACCCGGTCGAAGCCGTCGCCTTGCGTGACGTTGAGGTAGTCCACGTCGGTCTCCTGCGTGCCGGTCTCGCCCGAGATGCGGAGGGCAAGCTCGTCCTCCACAATCGGGCCGGTCACCATGAAGGCGCCTTCGAGTGCCTCATTGGTGCCGCCACGCACGCGCGCTGCTGCGCCATACTCGAACGAGGGCGGCGCCGAGCGGAGGTAGACCGCACCGGCGAGCGCGTTACGGCCGGAGAGCGTCGACTGCGGACCGCGAAAGACCTCAATGGCTGCGAGGTCCCACGCGCCGCGGATGGTGCGGCTTGTCGTGAACCGGCCCTGCTGCACGCCGTCCACGTAGAGCGCCGCTGTGGGGCCGCTGCCCCCACCGCCGACCCCAGTGTTGGGGATGCCGCGGATGGTGAACACGCCGTTTCCACTCGTCGAGACGTTGCCGACGAGTTCCATTGCGTCTTCCCAGTCGCGCACCGGGACGGCGTCGAGCTCCTTTTCGCCAACGACGTTCACGCTCGTTCGCGTCTCCTGCAGGTTG
>JAAAPH010000193.1 GCA_009908415.1 Bacteroidota bacterium | reverse complement strand
GCTGGCACCGCCCCGCGAGCTGCACGCCGCCCTGCATCCCACGGCTGACCCGGCCGCGCTGGGCGACGGGGCTATGATCGGGCTGGCCGTGTACGGCGTCTACCTGCTGGTATCCGCCGTAGTCGTTGGGCGCCACACCGCCCCCGCGTAGACGGCGCGCCATCTGCCAGGCGAACGAAGCCTATCTTGACCGCAACGGGTCCGCTCCCCCGGTAGTCTATTGTTAAGAAAACGTGAACCGTTATCGGTCCGACGTTGATTCGGTGCGTGAGGAGACAAGAACCGCCCGATTTGGGACGCCAACCGCCCCCACCATTACGCACCGTATCCCATATGACCATCTTTCGATATGCACTTCTCATCGCACCATGTACTTTTCTGTTCGCCGCCTGCGACAGTGCGCCCGGCGTAGACGGAAAAATTCCCGACGATCTCGGTGACGACGATCCGGCCGGTGCGTCCATCGGCGACTACCTCGCCGGCCTGAACTACGACGCCAATGCGCTGCTCAACGTGCAGTCTAGCGACGCCGCCCGCGAGCCCGTCGACACGACGAGCACCACCGAGCAGGACGGCACCACGCAGCGCATCTGCACTCGCACGACGTACACCCTGCAGAACAATTTCGAAGAGGTCGCCATCCTGCGCCCGACGCAGGACGTCGTCTGGCCCGGCGCGCTCGTCGAGGCCAACCAGTCGCTGCTCGACGGCCTGCCCGAGCCGGCCCGCTTCGCCCGAGCGCCTGTCAAGATCCGCGTCGACCTGCCCGGCATCGGCGAGAACGGCACCAAGACGATCTAGCGCCGCGACCAGGCCAATGTGCAGACCGCCATTGACGAGGCGCTGGAGTGGTGGAACGCCAACGCCTATGAAGAAGGCTACGTGAATGCCGCCAGTTCGTCGAATCGCATCACCACGCCGTACTCCTCGACGCAGGCCTCACTCGATCTGGGGCTGAATGTGGAATGGGCCACCGGCGACGTGCAGTCGCAGTTCAGGTTCGAGACGTCGGAGGAGAAGCGCGTGGTCATGGCGACGTACAAGCAGGCCTTCTACACGGTAACGTACGTGCAGGAGAGTGGGGCGCAGCCCGAGGACGTCTTCGGCCCGGACGTGACGCTGCAAGCGGTGCAGTCCGCCTTCAGCACCGACGCGCCGCCGGCGTACGTGTCCACCGTCACCTACGGGCGGATCATCATGTTTCGGATGGAGACGTCCTCGTCATACACTTCGGCCGAGGTCGAGGCCGCATTCCGGTATGCCACCGGGGCCCAGGTTGAGGGCGATCTAGAAGCGGCCTACGAAGATATTTTAGAGGAATCAACCGTGGAGGTGATCACGCTGGGTGGGAACGCGGCGGTGGCTTCCGAGGCCGTGGAGGCGCGCTCGGCGGGGGACCTCGTGCCGATCATCACGGGGGAGAACGCGGTCTACTCGCGCAGCAACCCGGGCGTGCCGATCTCGTACGCGGTGAAATACCTGAAGGACGACCAAGTGGCGAAGCTCGGCTACACGACCGAGTACACCGCTACCGAATGCTCTGCCATCAAAACGGCCGATGTCGTGACCGTCGATCTCATCGAGTTCGAGGCCGTCAAGGATTGCGACGTCGGCCCGTGGATTGCCGCCGAACTGGATGACGGCGAGACCAAATCGATCGACGAGGAAGTCGTGTTCACCGCGCAGCGACAGGCGGACAACACATTTGCTGTCGACTTTTGGGCGCGGGAGCAAGACGATCCGCCCTTTGGGCCCCCGAACTACGACGATCTGGACGGCAAGAAGAAGCGCACGCACACGTTTAACGCAAACACGGGATGGACGAACCTGGATCCGGGGAATGGTGCCCCCGACAGAGATGGGGATGGAGTCCAAGATCTTGAGATTGAGCTCGTGGGGGACAAGAGCAACACGTGCCAGGTCAAGGTCTACTACGACGTGACGCTGCAGTGAGGGCCCGATGCAGCCGGCACGGGATCACCCGCGGTCGGCACGAATCCCCAGAATACAGAAAAAGCCACGGGCGCGAACGCTCGTGGCCTTTTCTGTTCGGCGAAGGAGTCGCGTTGGTGCTAGAACGTGCCCTCGGGCAGCGCGCCGCCAAGTGCTTTGAACTCGCCCTCGATGGTGATGGCGCCTTCGCTGGGTCGATCCGAGGCGCTGTACACATGAACGAGGCCCGCCGTTTCGACTTCGAAGCGGCCCGACAGTGTGGCCGACGTCGAGTTGGTGATGGCCAGCGTTCCGCCCTGTGAGGCGACCACGGCGCTGCGCACCGTATCCTCCGTCTGGAAGCTAAACGCGAAGCTCTCTTCCGGGAAGCTCCAGATGTCATCCGGGAACGAGTTTTTGTCAACTTGCGCGAACGCGTACTCGCCCTCGTCGGGGCGGTCGGAGACGCGGACGATCTGCGAGGCGAACCACGTCTGGGGGGCCGTCTTCGACGAGGCCGCATCAGACGCGAGGGCGTCCGCGGAGTCGGGCATGAACGCCAGGCCGAAGAGCGTGACCTCCTCGCCCGTGTCGGGATGCTCCTTGGTGGTCGTGCTGAAGACCGCAAGGCCGCTCAGCGTGTCTTGCAGGGCGCCGCTCAGTGTCATCTCGAACCGGCCGATTTCCACCTCGGGCGCGTCCTCGTCGTCCTCGGTGAAGGAGCCAATGGCATCGCAGGCGCTCATCGGAACGACGAGCGCCGCACAGGTGAGAAAGGCTAGGGCGTATTGAAGCGAAGGATACCGTCGTAGCATGTTATAAATAGGGATCGGTGCGCAACGAAAAAGGAATCGGCTAAATCGCTGCGCATGGCAACAAGGAGTATGCCGTGCCCTGGCAGGCGGCGTCAGTGCCCACAGCGCGGGACGGGCACGTGCCGTGGAGGGAAATTTGTAATACCCGCCCCCGGCTCCGGGTAATGCTGCCCGTACGCGCGGGTATGATTTTGGGCGCGGGTCTATTACCTTAGGCGGTGGCTCCGGCACGGATACCAACGCGTTGCCCGTTGATCTCCCCGGTTCGCCCGGCCGATCTAAGAGCGGAAGCGGACGGGGCGTCTACGGGTCGTTAGACCACCCTCTTTCCCACACCCTGCTTCATCCATGATGCATTCTCTTCCGTCGATAGCTCATCGCTATTCCGCCTGGCACCGCCGAGGGCTGGTCCTGCTGGCCGCGTGCCTCGTGCTGCTGAGCACCGTAGGCGCCGCACAGGCCCAGTCTGGAGCACTGCAATCGCCTGCCGATTTCCTCGGGTATGAGCTGGGCAGCCAGTTCACCCCGCACCACCGCGTGATGGACTACGTGCGCCACGTTGCCGGGCAGTCGCCCAACGTGGAGCTGCAGCCGTACGGCACCACGTACGAAGGACGCCCGCTGCTCGTCGCGTTCGTCTCGTCGCCCGAGAATCTGCAGCAGCTCGAAACGATCCGCACGAACAACCTGCGCCGCGCCGGCCAGGCCGAGGGCGCCGTGGAGGGGCCCGCGAAGGGCATCGTGTGGCTGAGCTACAACGTGCACGGCAACGAGTCGGTGAGCACGGAGGCATCGATGCAGACGCTCTACGAGCTGGCCGACCCGAGCAACGCGCGCACCCAGCCGTGGCTGGAGAATACGGTGGTCGCCATCGACCCGTGCATCAACCCGGACGGGCGCGAGCGCTACGTGCAGTGGTACAACCGCACCGTGGGCCGCGTCCAGAACCCGACGCCCGAGGCGCGCGAGCACGACGAGCCCTGGCCCGGCGGGCGCACCAACCACTACTACTTCGACCTCAACCGCGATTGGGCGTGGGGCGTGCAGCAGGAGACGCAGCAGCGCCTGCCGCTCTACAACCGCTGGATGCCGCACATCCACGTCGACTTCCACGAGCAGAGCGTGAACGCGCCGTATTACTTTGCCCCGGCCGCGCAGCCCTACCACGAGGACATCACCGAATGGCAGCGCGAGTTTCAGTTTACCATCGGCCGCAACCACGCGCGCTACTTCGACCGCAACAACTGGCTCTACTTCACGCGCGAGGTGTTCGACCTCTTCTACCCCGGGTACGGCGACACGTGGCCCATCTACAATGGCGCCATCGGGATGACGTACGAGCAGGGCGGCTCGGGGCGCGCCGGCCTCGCCATCGAAACGGCCGAGGGCGATACGCTGACGCTCCACGACCGCATGATCCACCATCACACCACGGGCCTCTCCACGGTCGAGGTCGCCGCGCAGAACAGCGCGCGCATGGTCGAGGAGTTCGAGCAGTACCATGCGACGGCGCAAAATGACCCGCCAGGCGCATACGATACGTACGTCATCAAGCACGATGGGCACGACGACCGGATGGCCGCCCTCGCTGCGCACCTCGACCAGCAGGGCATCCAATACGGCTTCGCGGATCGGAGCCGTGAGGCGGAGGGCTACCACTACGCCACAGGATCGACAGCGGACGCGCCCATCGCCGCGGGCGATATGATCGTCAGCGCCTACCAGCCGAAGTCGCGCCTCGCCAAGGTGCTCCTGGAGCCGCGTCCCACGCTGGTGGACTCGCTCACGTACGACATCACGGCATGGGCGCTGCCGTACGCCTACGGCCTGGACGCGTACGCCCTGCCCGACCGCCTCGCGCCCGACACGGACACGGCCCCGTCCGCCCCGGACGCCGACGCCCCGGACGCTAACGTGGAGAACACGCCGTACGCGTATCTCGTCCGGTGGCAGAGCCTGGCCGACGTGCAGTTCCTCGCCGCCATCCTGCAGCACGACGTCAAACTCCGTTTCGCCGAGGAACCCTTCACCCTCGACGGGCGCGCGTACGCGGCGGGCACGCTCATCCTTACGCGCACGGGCAACACCCACCTCGGCGCGCGCTTCGACGAGATCGTGCGCACGACGGCCGAGGCCATGGACCAGCCACTCCACGCTG
>JAAAPH010000430.1 GCA_009908415.1 Bacteroidota bacterium | reverse complement strand
TTACCGGCACCGGAGCCGCCGTGGGCTTTGCCCTGGGGCCTCTTCTTACGACGGGTCTCACCGCCGCGTTCGGGCTCGACTGGCAGAGCGTTGCGTTGATCTTCGGTCTCTTTGGCGTGCTCGCGTCGATCTGGGTCTACGCGACGGTGCAGGACGCTGAACGGGCAATTCCGCAGCAGGCCCGCGCTGCCAGCGCTGCCCGCGCTGCGGGTGCTGCCGGGGCGGCACCGACGCCGGCAGCGACTGCAGGCCTGAAGGCAATCGCCGGTGTTCTCGTTGCCGTCGTCCTGTTCGCAGGCCTCCGCGAAATAGCGATGTGGAGCGTGCTCGACATCTCCGACTTCTTCCTGCTTCGTCTCCTCGAGGGACCGGGCTATACCGGCTTCTATCTCTTCCTGCTCTACCTGCCGGGAATCATCGTACAGCCGCTTGCAGGCGGTCTCTCGGATGCCATCGGGAGACGGTGGCTGGCAACCGCAGCCTTCGTCATCTATGGAGGCTCGGTTGCCGCCGTAGGGATTCTGCCACCCTCGATCGTTTTTCTCGCCTATCTGGGAATGGGTGTCGGGCAGGCGGCGTCGATCCCCACGATCGAGGCCTTCGTTGCGGATGTCGCCGGCCCCGAGCTGCGGGGAGTGGCCTACGGGGTCTTTTTTACCGCGGGCATCGCGCTCGGAGCGCTCGGGCCCGGTGGCGCCGGGCTTATGGTAGACACGCTCGGCGGTGGACTCGACGCGTTCCGGTTGGTCTTTGCGCTTCTCGGCGGTGCCGTCCTCATCGCCGCCTGCTTCATCCCCCGGTTCATTCCCGCTCGCGCCGACGTCCGGCAAGCCTGAGCACGTGGGCGCAGACCCCGGCAAGTATTAGCATGCCGGTCACTCCCAGCGGAATCGCTCTCACACCGAACGCATCTACGGCGCTCCCGATTACCGGCGGAGCGATGACGGTCCCCAGCCCGGCCACCGCCAGCACCACCGATGAAACCTCCTCGGCTGAGTCGGGAAACCGCCGTCGCATCCAGGCCAGACCTCCCGGAAATACCGGGCCGCAGAAGAAGCCCGCAGCTATGTAGGCAAACGGCGCCAGCGATACCGCCGTCGCGGTCAGCGCCGCACCGATACCCAGCACGATCGTCCAACTCACCAGTACACCGGGCGTGACACGGAGGCTGACCGGTGCCGCCGCAAGCCTGCCGACGGTGAGTGCAAGCCAGAAGAGGCCTGCGTATCGCGCGGCCGGCGCCGCGCCGAACGCCGGAGTGAGATGGGTGGGGATCCAGTTCCCGAAGCTCGCCTCGCTTGCCATATAGAAGAAGTAGAGAACGATGAAGCCGGCCACAGGGAGGATGAAGGAGCGCAGCGGGAGCGGCTCGCGTTCGCGGACTGGCGTCTCCTCCACGCGGATCCGGCGGGTGAAAGCGAAATAGAGCCCCAGAGCGATAGCCAACGCGCCCGCGGCCAGATAGACGGGCATGTGCGCTCCGCGGGCGGCAAAGGGGGCGGCCGCCATCGGGGCGAGCACCGACCCGACCCCGAACATAGCATTGAGGGCGTTGAGTGCGGCTGGTCCTGCCGCGCCGAACACCCTCGCAATGAGGAAGTTCATCGTGACGAGTCCGCCGAAGCCCAGGCCGACGACGGTCGCCCCGGCGAGGGTCAGTGGCCAGGTCGTTCCGAAGGCGACACCGAGGAAGCCGAGCGCGAGGGTGAAAATTGCGCCGGTTACCACCCGCAGGGGTCCGAAGCGACCGGCGAGGAAGCCGGAGACGCTCAGTCCGGTGGTGGCCCCGACAAAGTGAAAAGTCGTGATGAGCGATACCACCGTCGCCGTGAGGTCAAAGCGCGCGCGAAAGACGCCGTAGAATGGGCCATACAATGACTGCGCCGCGCCGATGAGCACGAAGCCCAGGCCCCCTGCCACGAGCAGGGCAGTGCGGGCAGGGTCGGCGGTGAGGCGCCGGAGGGTATTCACGACCCGGTCTTGTCGGAAGGGCGCGCGACCCACCCCTCGGGGCCGTCGAACACGTGTGTCACTGGCCACAGGATGATGCGAAGGATGGGTTCGCGATGCACATCGATGCCTGCCTGGCTCAGATTGTGGACCACGCCGTCGGCCTGCGACGGGTCGTCGATGAGCGCCGTGATGATGACCTGAGCTTCGTTCTGGTCCCCGGCGAAGAAGCCGGTGAATAGCTTGAGATCATCGGAGAGTGATTTCTGCAGATCTCTACTCTCGATATAGGAGGCACGGTGTATTCCCTCACTTTGCAGCGCGAGAACGACGTCCTCTTTAAATCGGATGTCAGCGACCTTGATGAACATGAAGTACATGGTTTACTCCGTTTGTCTTCCCGACGCGCCCGTCTCGCCGCTCGCCGTGAGCATTCGGCGGGTGAGGATGGGGCCGACGATCTCTGTCAGGACCGTTGTCAGCAATAACACGTTGATGACGATTGTCGCAAGTTCGAAACCCTGCGAGCCGAACTCCGGTCGCGCGAAATCCTTCTGCACCGAGAGTGCAAGGGCAAGGGCCACACCGACCTGCGGCAGCAGCGCAAAACCGACACGCCTGCGGACCGAGCGGGGCGCGCCACCTATCAGCGCGCCGAGCCCTGCCCCGCCGATCTTGCCCGCCGCGCGGGCGAAAAAGTATACCAGACCCAGCAGCCCAACTGTCACTATGCTCGTGACGTCGAGATGCGCACCGCCGAAAACGAAAAATGCCGCGAGAAAGACGGGCGAGCTCGTGCGAAGCACATCCATGCTTCGGAGCGTGAGGGCACGGGAGCGGTTGGCGATTCCGGCGGCGAATACCATGATGGAGAGAAGCTCCGAGGAGCCCGTGAGCTCGGAGAGGCCGATGAGAAGCAGGATGGCGGAGGCGATTCCAACGCCGATCCACTCGTTCTCGCGGTAGCGATGCAGGGAGACGTGGAAGAGCACGGCGATCGCCCCACCGAGGGCGACGGAGATGCCGACCGACGCGAGCGCCTGAAGCGCAACCACAGTGAAATGAAGCGCGTCGCCGGTCAGCCGTGAGCTGACGAAGCTCGCGACGAAGACGTAGAGGGTCAGCGCCACAGCGTCGTCGAGCCCCACCACGGCGAGGATGGTGCTCGTGAGGGTCCCCTTTGCGCGGTACTGCTGGATGACGGCGACCGTCGCAGCGGGCGCCGTCGCTGAGGCCACGGCGGCCAGCAGGAGGGAGAGCGCCATGTCGCCGCCGCTGAACATGAACACCGCGCCCCACGTGACGGCGAAGGTCAGCAGAACCTCGAACACGACGATGAAGAAGATGGCCTTGCCCAGGCGCCGAAGTACGTCGAGACGCAGCTCGATACCTATCATGAAGGCGATGATGCCGAGGGCCACGGTCGAGAGAGGTCCGCTGCGCTCGAGAACCGACTCGTTGAGCACCTGCAGTACAGAGGTGCCGAGCACGATCCCGAGAAGAACGTAGCCGGTGACCTCCGGCACCCGGAGCCGCTGCGCCAGGCGCTTCACCGCGAGTGCGAGCGCGAGTACGGCGCCGATGTAGACAAAGATACTCACATGCGCCATCTACATGCCCGAGAATACGTCGATGGCAGCCTCCGGGGACGGTGCCCCGCGGAGACGGTCGCGGAGCTCGTCGTTCTTGACGACGAGCATCACCTTGGCGAGGATCTGCAGGTAGCGCGTCTGCTCGTCCGCAGGCCCGCCGATGAGAAACACCAGGTTCACGGGTTCTCTGTCCGGCGCGTCCCACTCCACCGGCGTCGAGCTGATACCGATGACCACGAAGAACTGCGGGATGCCGGGAATCTTCGCGTGCGGAACAGCCACGCCACGTCCGACAGCCGTGCTCAGCAGAGACTCGCGCTCGAAGATAGCCTGCGAGAAGGCCTCGCGGTCGGAAAGGTGTTCGTTCGCCGCTGCACGCTCGATAAGCTCGCGGGTTACGGCCGTCCGATCCGAGTCCTGCAGGAAGACCACTCCACGTGGTGATAAATAGTCGGCGATTGTCATTGTAGGGCCTCCGCGGGTGCGATTAGCTCGCATTTCAGGTTGACTTTCACTGCATTATATGTACAATAGTGATCATAACATGTCAAGTGAAGACAGAAAGACCGATGAATACACTTCCGGTAACTCCGCCCGGGTTGAAACCGATGTGATGACGCTCGCCGAGGCGGCGGGATACCTCAAAGTGGCAGAGCGAACGGTACTGCGCATGGTCCACAGCGGCGAGATCCCCTGTGTCAAGGTGGGCGGGCAGTGGCGGTTCCTGCGTACGGTCATCGACGACTGGCTGCTCTCGCGTATGAACTTCGCGCCATCGAGCGGCCCGGCTGCGGCGACCGGCATACGCGGGGCGTACGGCGGTTCGGACACCCGCGCGGGTGTCCGACCGGAGGCGCCGCCCGCCGGCGAGACGCCGCCGCACGCACTACCGCGCGATCACACCCCGGCCCTCGCCGGTCATCGTCTGTCCCGTTTCGTTCACGAGAACCGGGTGCAGATCAACATTCCCCGGGGGCTCGCCAAGCGGGAGGTGCTCAGCCGGCTTGCGCGGCCGCTTTCGGACGGCGGTGTCGTAACCGATCATGCGCGTTTCGTTTCAAGCCTGCTCGAGCGTGAGAGCATGGTTTCCACGGCCGTCGCCCCGGGCGTGGCCCTGCCGCATATGCGCCGTCCCGATGCCGAGCTCGTGCGGGGGGCGGGCGTTTCGATAGGGATCTGTGCCGAGGGGACGGAGTTCGATTCGCTTGACGGCGGCCCGACGCGGCTCTTCATTCTGCTTGCCGCCGAGAGTGAGAGCGTACACCTGACGCTGCTCGCCCAGTGCGGGGCGCTCATTCGGGACGCCCAAACCGTCGAGCATATCGTGGAGGCCGACCACGCCTCGAAAGTGGTGCGCTATCTGATAGAGACCGAT
>JAAAPH010000503.1 GCA_009908415.1 Bacteroidota bacterium | reverse complement strand
CGAGCCAATGTCCTTGTCGTCGCTCAGCTTGGCGATCATCTTCGTGCCGATCTGGCTGAGCACCTCGTCGTCGATGGCGCTCGGGCGCTGGTCCACCACCAGCAGGCTCACGAAGAACTTCCGCATCTCGCGCGCGATCTTGCCGAACGGCGTCTCCTGCGCGATGCCGGGCATCAAAAACTTGTGCGCCTCTTCGATGGTGATCATCAGCGGCTGCGGCTTGGCCGCCTCGCCCTTCGACTGCCGGTATTTATTGGTCTTCCGCTCGTACGCTTTCCGCACGCGGCGCGTGATGGCGTTGGCCACCAGCATGTACACGGGCAGGTCGTCGTACCGCCCGAACTCGAAGACGACGGATTTGCCCGCGTCGATGGTTTCGATCAGGTCGTCGAGCACGTCGTGGCCCTGCTGCGACGGCTTGGTGGTGAAGAAGTCGTACCGCTCGAAGCGGGCCAGCTTGCGGTGCAGCGCCTCGATGGAGCTCGGGTGCGCGTTGCAGCGCTCGGCCAGGTCGTCCAGCGCGTCGCCCTCGGCCTCCAGCAGCTTGCGCAGCCACTGATCGCCGAACCGCTTCTTCAGCAGAAAACTACTCTCCGCCGCCGTCTCGTTCAGGTTGAGCGTCGACCGCAGCGGCAGGATGTCCGCCGGCTCGATCTGATCGGCATGCAGGTGGACGTCGAAGTCCGGCGTGTACCCGCGCTCCCGGGCCGACTTCGGGTCGATGGAGAAGATGTTGACCTTGCTCGGGAAGAGGTCGCGCAGGCCCTTCACGTGCGTGCCGTCCTCGGCGTGGTCGCCGTAGCCGTACTCCGAGTGCATGTCGAACACGAGGTTCGCCGCCCGGCCCGTCTTGATCGTGCCGCAGAGAAGGAGCCGCGTCAGGAACGTCTTCCC
Source organism: Bacteroidota bacterium (assembly GCA_009908415.1). Taxonomy (GTDB): domain Bacteria; phylum Bacteroidota; class Rhodothermia; order Rhodothermales; family Salinibacteraceae; genus JAAAPH01. The sequence goes on along the minus strand of JAAAPH010000503.1, from coordinate 4,028 downwards.
CGTGCCCGTCTTGCCGAACACGGCGTTCGAGCGCTCCGCGAACCGCTCCAGGTTCACGCACACCGGACTCTCCTCCATCCCGATCGGGTGGCCGATGTGGAAGTACGTGTCACCGCCGTCCCATGCTTCGTGCCCGAACACGCGGGCCACGTCCTCCTCGGTGGCCTTGGCGACGGGGGAGAAGTGGGACGGCACCGTCTTCACCGAGCGCGGTTCTTCCTCTGAGAGGTCGTGATGCTCGTCGTTCGGCATCATGAGCATCGGCTTGAGGGACACGGTGGCGTACGTGCCCGTGCCCTGCATCACGCGGCGCAGCAGCGTATCGGACGGGTCGGGCGGGTTGAGCAGGATCTGCTCGTTGGCCGCCTCGATCTCCACATCCGTGATCATCGAGAAGAAGTCGAACTGTGCGCCCTGGATGACGGTGAACGTGCCGGCGGTTACGTCCTCGATGGACTCGCTCGCGTCGAGTTTCATTTCGACGCCGTCGTTCAGCGAGCCGTGCGTGATGACGCCGATCTTGCTGGGGCGGTCGTTGGGATTCAACGCGTCGAACATGTGCGGGGCGGATAAGCTGAAGGGTACTGCAGAAGAGACAGGGTGTTAGCGCGCGGTGCGTCGCTCGCGGGCAGAGCCCGCCGAGTGATCCACACCATTGCGCGATGTCAGCCGGTCGACCAGCTTCTCGGTGAGCAGCCCGGCGAGGACGACCATCACGATCTCCGCGATCAGCCCGAAGACCCAGCGGCGGATGGCGTACGTGATGGTCCGCGGCAGGAACTTGATGAGCGCCGTGATGCCGAGTGCCCCCAACACCCAGGGCAGGATGACCGATTGCAGCGAGCGCGGCGCGTCGGACGACGAATCCATGGCAGAAGGTGTGGCAGGTGAGCGAGAGGTAGCATGATACCGCTAATATACGAAACGCCGGCCGGGGAGTGAAAGGGGCGGCACGCGTCAAGGAGACGAGGAGCCTAAGAGACGAGGTATTCACGGCACGCCTCGATTCGTTGTCTCATCGGTTCACCGCTTCACGCATCCTGAACGGCGAGTTGCCCGCAGGCCGCGTCGATGTCGTCGCCCCGGCTGCGGCGGACGGTGACGGTGACGCCCTCGGCCACGAGTGCCTGGATGAACCGGTCGAGCTGCTCCTCCGAGGTGCGCTCGAAGTGCAGCCCCTCGACTGGGTTGTACATGATAATGTTGACCTTGCTCGGCGCCCAGCGGGTGATGGCGGCCAGGCGGCGGGCGTCCTCTTGCGAGTCGTTCACGCCCTTGAAGAGGCAGTACTCGTACGTGATCTCGCGGCCCGTTTTCTCCGCGTAGTGCTGCAGGGCCTCCTTCAGGGCCGGCAGGCTCGTCTTCTCGCTCGTGTTCACCGGCATGATCGAGCTCCGCGTCTCGTTCGTCGGCGCGTGGAGCGAGACGGCCAGGTTGAACCGCACGCCGTCATCCGCCAGGTCGCGGATGCGCCGCGCCAGGCCGACGGTCGACACGGTGATGCGGCGGGGGGAGAGGTCGAGCGACTTCTCGTGGGTGACGATGGCGACGCTCTTGAGCACGTTGTCGTAGTTCAGGAGCGGCTCGCCCATCCCCATGTACACGATGTTGGAGATCGGCTGGCCGAAGCGCTCGTGGGCCAGCTCGTTCATCGCCCACACCTGGTCGACGATATGCCCGGCGGCGAGGTTTTCGCGGAAGCCCATGAGGCCCGTCGCGCAGAAGTGGCAGCCCATCGCGCAGCCGACCTGGCTGGAGACGCACACCGTGAGCCGCCGCGCTTCGCCCCGCGCGTCGATGGCGGGGATGAGCACGGTCTCGATCTCGCGGCCCGACGGCAGCGCGTAGAGCGCCTTGATGGTCTGGTCCTGCGCCTGCTGCACCTGCTTCGCCTCGATGCGCGAAACGATGGCCACGTCGGCCAGCTCCTGGCGGAACGCCTTGGGTAGGTTCGACATGGCGCCGAAGTCGTCCACGCCCTTGCCGTAGATCCAGTTGAAGAGCTGCTGGCCGCGGTAGCTCGGCTGGCCCATCGCCTCCACGAAGGCGGTGAGGTCGTCGGGCCCCATCGCCTTCAGGTCGACCAGGCCGTTGGTGCGGGCGTCGCGCGGGATGTCGGGGTTGGTTATCTCCATAGCATTCCATCAACGCCTACCCACGGCGGCGCGTTTCGGAGAGGTTCACGAGGGCCGCGCCAGGTGCGTCGCTCCGCGCCGCGTCGGATCGCTCGCGTCACGCCTCATCGGGCAGCCTGTGACCATCCATGACGCGCTGCAGGCGTACAGGACGGCATGACTCAATCCCCAAACAACGGGCGCCGCACGGTTGCCACGGCGAGGCCCATCATCACCGCGGCAAACCCCACCGTCACCGTCAGGCATACGAGCGGCGAGGCGAGCGTGGCTGGCGCCTCCGCAAACCCGTACAGCCCATGCCGGATGCCGTCGACGGCGTACGTCACGGGGTTGGCCACCATGAGCCAGCGCAGGACCGGCGAGGCGCCCTCCACGGGAAACATGGCGCCCGACAGAAACCAGAGGGGGAGCAGGACGAGGTTCATGATGGCGTGGAAGCCGCGCGTGGTCGACATGCGCCAGGCGATCGTGAAGCCGAGGGCGGTGAAGGCGAGGCCGGTCAGGAAGCTGATGAGCACCACGAACCCGAGGCCGGCCGCGTGCAGCGCAAGCCCTACCAGCGGTACGGCGACCAGAAACAGGATGGCCTGCGCCGTGGACAGCAGCGTGCCGCCCAGGGCATTGCCCACCACGAGCGCGGTGCGAGGCGTGGGCGCGGCCAGCGCCGCCTGCAAGAAGCCCGACTGCCGCTCCTCCACGATGGAGATGGTGGAGAAGATGGCCGTGAATAAGATCATCAGCGCGATGATGCCGGGGTACAGGAACTCGATGTAGCCCAGCCCGCCGGCCGCGTCCATCGGCATCCGGAAGGTGCCCTGGAAGCCGAGCCCGAGCAGCAGCCAGAAGCCGAGCGGCTGCACGAGCGCACCCGCTACGCGACTCCGGTCCCGCACGAACTTGATGATTTCGCGGCCGCAAAGGGCCGATATGGTTTGGAGTGCGACAGGCACGGGTTGATCGATGGCTATGGGGAAAAGGGGAATGGGGAGGAAGGGGGTACGATCGGATCGACCCACACCCCGACGGTTTCGTTTTCCGTTACCTTATCCGCTCACTGTCTCGGTTTCCGGACGGTGGCCGGTGCGCACCATGAACACGTCCTCCAGCGTTGGGGCGCGGACCGTGGCGCTGTCGATGCGGTCGCCGAACGCGTCGTACAGCGCGGCGATCAGGTTCGGCGCGTCCGGATGCGAGATCTGAACGGCCCCGCCAAGGATGCGGGCCTCAATCCCGAACTGCGCCTGGATCCGATCGCGGAGCGACTCCGGGGCCACCGCTTCCAGCCAGAGCGTCTCGTCGCCGAGTTCGGCCTTCAGCGCCTCGGGCGAACCGGTGGCGGCGAGCGCGCCCTCATCCAAGATGGCGACGGTGTCGCAGCGTTCGGCCTCTTGCATCAAGTGGGTGGCCAGCAGCAGCGTCGTGCCCTCGTCCCGGCGGAGGCGGTCGAGCGTCTGCCAGAAGATGCGCCGTGCAGCCGGGTCGAGGCCGGTCGTCGGCTCATCGAGCAGCAGCACATCGGGCCGATGGAGCAGGCCGCGGACGAGATCGACGCGCCGTTCGAGTCCGCCGGACAGCGTCTCGACGGCGTCGTGGGCGCGGTCGGCGACGTCGAAGCGTTGGAGCAACGTGTCGACCCGGTCACGGAGCGCCGCGCCGCTCAGTCCATAGAGCGCCCCGTGGAAGCGCAGGTTTTCGCGGACGGTCAGCTTTTCGTCGAGCGCGGGCGTCTGGAAGACGAGGCCGAGCTTCTGCCGCACGGCGTCTGCCCGGTGTGTCGTGTCGATATCGAAGATACGCGCTGCGCCCTCGCTCGGCGGCATGAGCGTCGCCAGGATGCGGAAGAGGGTCGTTTTGCCGCTTCCGTTGGGGCCCAGCACGCCGAACAGCGCACCG
>JAAAPH010000448.1 GCA_009908415.1 Bacteroidota bacterium | reverse complement strand
CGCGCTACCCGCTCGCCATGGCCCGCGACCGCCTCGTGCCGGAGCCGTTTGCCAAGCTGGGCCGCTTCGGCACGCCGACGCTCTCGGTGCTTATCACCGGCGGACTGATGCTCCTGATCATCTTCGGGCTGAGCGAGGAGGGCGTGGCCAAGCTCGCTAGCGCCTTCCAGCTGCTCATCTTCGCGCTCTCGTGCCTGGCCGTCATCATCATGCGCGAAAGCCAGATTCCGTCGTACGTCCCGGGCTTCCGCTCGCCGTTCTACCCGTGGACGCAGATCGCCGGCATCGTGATTTCGCTCGTGCTGATCATCGAGATGGGTGGGCTGGCCATCCGCTTCACGGGCGGCATCGTAGCCCTGGGCGCGCTGTGGTACTTTTATTACGCCCGGCCCCACGTGGCGCGCGAAGGCGCCATCTACCACCTGTTCGCGCGCCTGGGCCAGTTCCGCTACGAGGCGCTCGACAGCGAGCTGCACGGCATCCTGGAGGAGAAGGGCATGGGCGACGCCTCTGACTTCGACCGGCTCGTGGCCCGCGCCTCGGTGATCCACCTCGACAACCCGAGGTCGTATGCCGCCATCGTTCAGCAGGCCGCGGACCACCTGGCCGAGACGACCGGCCTCGGTGCGAACGAGATTGCCCAGGGCTTCCTGGAGGGCTCGCAGTACAGCGGGACCACGCTGACGCACGGCGCGGCCCTGCCGTATGCGCTGGTCACCGACCTGGACCGCGAGGAGATGGTGGTCGTCCACTGCGCGGCCGGCATCGACGTCACGTTCGAGGACGACGCCGACCTGCGCGCAGCCAGCGGGCCGGTGTACGCCTTCTTCTTCCTGTTGAGCCCGAAGACCGATCAGAGCCAGCACCTGCGCACGCAGGCCACGCTCGCCAACCGGATCGACGAGGCGACGTTCTTGACCGAGTGGCGCACGGCGAGCGATGAACAGGAAATCAAGGAGACGCTGCTGCATCACGAACAGTACGTGTCGCTGCACCTGCTCTCGGGCACCTCGACCGAAGACTTCATCGGGCAGCGCGTGGCCGACCTGAACATCCCGGCCAGCACGCTCGTTGCGCTTGTTCGACGGACCGGTCGCATCATCATCCCTCGGGGCGACACGACGCTCGAAGAGGGCGACCGCATTACCGTCATTGGCGATCCGCCGAGCATCGAGCGGCTCTACGAGCTGCACCGTCAAACCCACGGCGTGATCGCGGATCGCTGATTCGTTCTTCTGTCACTGATCCCTGCCTTCTCTATGACAACTGGCTTCCTCCGCTTTCCGCTCCCCGGCGTGCTGCTTGGACTGCTGTTGGGCGGGGTAGCCTTGCTCTTCCCTCCGCAGGCGGTGCACGCCCAGTTTGCTCCCGACCGGCCGGGCCTCGGCGACGGCTCGTCCGTCGTGCGGGCACAGACGCTCCAGGCCGAGCTGGGCTACGCGTTCAATGACAACAGCGGATTCACCGCGCATGAGTTCGGTCAGCTGCTGCTGCGCTATGGCGTCAACGACTTCCTGGAGCTGCGCGGCGGCATCAGCTCGTACGTCGTCACCGATGCGAACGACGGGTACGCTGGCACGAGCGTAGGCGCGAAAGCACGGCTGTGGCGCTCTGAGCTCGCGCAGCTCAGCGGCGTGGCCACAACCGGCCTACCCACGGGCACAGGCCGGTTCGACACGCGCGATGACCGGGCCCGGCAGGAGCTCAAGCTCGCCTTCGACGGCGCGCTCGGCGCCAACCTGTCGCTGACGGTCAACGGCGGACTCCGCTTCTTCTACACCGACAACGCGCAGACGGAGTGGCTCTTCATCCCCACGCTGAATTCGAGCCTGAACGAGCGCGCTGGCTTCTACGTCGGCTACGCCGGCTTCTACGCCGAGAACGCAAACGCGAACTGGGTCGAAGGCGGCCTGACGTATCTCGTCAATCCGAACACGCAAATCGACGTGAACACGGGCCTCCGACTCGACGAGGCGAGCGACCTCTTCTTCCTGGGCCTCGGCCTCGCGCACCGCTTCTAACCTGATGGTCTTATGCCGATTGACGCCGAGACGCAGCTGGTCACGCTCCTCGGGGACCCCGTGGAGCACTCCCTGTCGCCCCTCCTCCACAACACGGCCTTCGCGGCGCAGGAGATCAACGCGGCGTACGTCGCGACGCGGGTCGCGGTCGACGACCTGCCGGCCGCCGTTGAGGGCTTGCGGGCGATGCGCTTCCTCGGCGCCAACGTGACGATCCCGCACAAGCAGGCCGTGCAGCGGCTGCTCGACGACGTGACCCCGCGCGCCGAGGCCGTGGGCGCGGTGAACACGATCGTCTGCGAAGCGCCCCCCGACGGGCCGCCGCGGCTGCGCGGCGACAACACGGATGTCACGGGGTTCCTGGCGCCGCTGCAGCCTCATGCGGATCGCTTGCAGGACGCCGAGGTGCTCCTCTTTGGCGCAGGCGGCGCGGCGCGGGCCGTCGTGTACGCCCTGCTCACCGAACACGCGCCGTCGCGCCTCACGCTGGCCGTGCGCACGCCCTCGAAGGCCGAACCGCTCGTGCTCGACATGATGGCGCACGCCGCCGCGGCCCAGCTGGAGGTGGTTCCGATCGACGAGGCCGGCCCCGCGCTCCGGGCCAGCACGCTGGTCGTGAATGCGACGCCGCTCGGCATGCATCCGGATGTGGACCGCACGCCGTGGCCGGACGCCGATGACTTCGCGGAGGCGCAGATCGTGTACGATCTCGTGTACAATCCGACGACGACGCGCCTGCTGCGCGAGGCGGAGGCCCGCGGCGCCACGCCCATCGGCGGGCTCGACATGCTCATCGGCCAGGCGGCGGCCGCGTACGCGCAGTGGACCGACTGCCCCATGCCCGAGGCAACCGTCCGTCAGGCCCTCCACGCGCATGGCGTACTGGTCGACGGTGCGACGTCGCCCTAATACTGCCCCGCGGTGCCGTTTGGGATCATCGCATTCGCTCCGCCCCCTGAACCGCCCCCTCCATTGCCTGTCTCCCTCCTCCGACCGGACGCGCTCAATCAACGCGACGGCGTCGTCGCTGGCTTTACGACGCGCCACGGCGGCGCGAGTACGGCGCCGTACGACGCGTTCAACCTCGGCCTGCACACCGACGACGATCCCGACGCCGTACGCGAAAACCGGCGGCGCCTGGCGGCGGCCTTCGAAATGACCCCGGATCGGCTCGCGACGGCCGGGCAGGTCCACGGCACGACGGTGCGCCTCGTCGACGCGCCGGGCCACGTGCCGGACTGTGATGGGCTGGTGACGACCGCGCCCGAGGTGCTGCTCTGCATCAGCGCGGCAGACTGCGCGGCCGTGCTCCTCGCCGACTCGGCCGCACCGGTGGTGGGCGCCTGCCATGCCGGCTGGCGCGGGGCGGCTGGAGGCATCGTCGCGGCAACTGTCGAGCAGATGATGGCACACGGCGCGGAGCCGGACCGCCTGTGCGTGTACGTAAGCCCATGCATCTCGGCGGACCGCTTTGAGGTCGGCCCCGAGGTGGCCGCCCAGTTTGCAGACGCCGTCGTGGACCATCCGCCCGACGAGGACAAGCCGCACGTCGACCTGAAGGCCGCCATCGTCCGGCAGCTGCACGCGGCCGGCGTGCCTGCGCCGCAGATCGACGTATCGCCCCACTGCACGATGACCGAAACGGACACGTTCTTTTCGCACCGCGGCGAGGACGGCGTCACCGGCCGCATGATGGGCTGCATCGGCTTGCGCGGCTGACGCGGCCCGGCGCCCGCCGTTGAGCGTTCTGGATGGCGGGTCTGTGATCCCACCGCGCCCAGCGCCGCCAACCTCTCACGAATTACGCATCACGCTTCACACCACGTCTCTCCATGCCCCTCGTCGCGTCGACGTATGCCCCGCCTGCATGGTTGCGCGGCGGCCACCTGCAGACGCTCTACCCGAGTCTGATGCGCTCGGTGGACCTCACCTATGACCACCGCGAGCGCATCGACACGCCGGATGGGGACTTCCTCGACCTGGACTGGAAAACGACGGGCCGGCCGCGGGTCGCGATCCTGTCGCACGGGCTGGAAGGCAGCTCGCATCGCAGCTACATACGCGGCATGGCGCGCGCCCTCGTCCGGCACGGATGGGACGTGCTCGCGTGGAACCTGCGTGGCTGCAGCGGCACCCCCAACCGCCGCCTGCGCACGTATCACAGCGGCGCGACGGAGGACCTGGCGGTGGTCGTCGCGCATGCGCTCGCGCAGGGCTATCGGACGGTGGGGCTCGTGGGCTTCAGCCTCGGCGGCAACTTGACGCTCAAGTACCTCGGGGAGCGCGGCGACGCCATCGACCCGCGCATCCGGGCCGCCGCGGCGTTCTCCGTCCCCGTCGACCTGTGGGCGAGCGCCCAGCAGCTGGACCGTCCTACGAACTGGCATTACGTGCAGTACTTCCTCCGCACCCTCCGGACCAAGGTCCAACACAAGGCCGCGCGCTGGCCGGAGCGCCTCCAAGCCCCCGGCCTGACGGAGGTGCGCACGCTGGTCGCCTTCGACGACCGGTACACGGCGCCGCTCAACGGTTTTCGGGACGCCCTGGATTACTACCGACGGGCCAGCAGCAAGCCGCTGCTCACCGCGATCACGGTGCCCACGCTGCTCGTCAACGCCGCGAACGATCCGTTTCTGGGCCCGTCCTGCTACCCACGTGCCATCGCGCAGGATCACGCGCACCTCACCCTGGAGGTGCCGGCAGAAGGGGGGCACGTGGGCTTCCCCGCCTTCAATGGCGACGGCCTCTACTGGTCGGAGCAGCGCGCCGCCACGTTTTTGGAAGGCGCGTTGTGAGGCATGGCGCCTGAGGGGCCTATCTCCTCGACCGCGCCCTGCGCCGCACACAGTACGCTTCACGCCTCAATACTCGAAGTCGCGGAACTTGAGAAGCAGCCGCATGGCCATCGTGGGCTGCT